>JAKJCH010000100.1:0-6342 GCA_022706565.1 Bacillota bacterium
GTTACCGGCCAGGTTGGCGATGACAGTAACCCCCTTGTTCCGTAGATAAGGCAGGTGCTGGTCCAGAAATACGTCTATGCCGGGATTCTCCAAGCCGATGGCATTAAGCATCCCGGCCGGGGTCTCGATAATCCGCGGGGGCGGATTGCCGATTCGCGGCTCCAGGGTGGTGCCTTTGACAATGACCGCGCCGATGGCTGCTATGTCCATATAGTCCTCATACTCCCGACCATAGCCGAAGGTGCCGGAAGCGACCGCTACCGGATTTTTCATCTTGATCCCGCCCAAATCAACGCTGAGGTCAGGAGTTATAAGGTTCTTGTTTTTATTCAAGGCACTTCTCCTTCCCGCCCTGGTCAGGGCTTAGTTCAACGGCATCGATATTGAATACCGGGCCATCCTTGCACACCTTGGCGTATCCTGGTTGGAGAGCATTGAGTTGACAAGCGCACCCCAGGCATGCCCCCACTCCACAAGCCATGTGTTCCTCCAGAGACACTTCGCCCCACATATCATGGGTCTTGGCCCAAGCAGACACCCTGGCCATCATAGGGACGGGACCGCAGGTATAAATTCGGGAATAATCACTGGGATTCTCTTCCTCCAGCAAGTCGGTTACCAGTCCGTGGCGACCCGCACTGCCGTCCAGGCTGGCGGTTTTCACCTGCGCCCCGACCCTCTCGAACCTTTTGGCTGCCCCTAATTGGGTTGCATTGGCTGCACCCAGCAGAAGCTTGACCCGGCATCGTCTTTCCAGTGATACCCGGGCCAAATACATTAACGGTGCCACCCCGACTCCCCCGCCGACCAGTATAATACTCTCATTTTCCATGGGTATTGTGAAGCCGCGGCCCAATGGTCCCATAATGTCGATATTATCCTCAGGTTCAGCCTTGGCCAGCAGGCTGGTGCCGCGTCCGGCAACCCTATACAGCAGGGAAATTATACCGCTGGCGGATAGTACGTCATATATACTGAGAGGCCGGCGCAGCAGCGGGTCATAGGTGGGGATGGGCCGGATATGCAGAAACTGGCCTGGCTGGCACTTCTGTGCGGTAGCAGGAGCCGCAATATCCATTACAAACCAATCCCGGGTTACCGGATGGTTGTCCAGCACCCTGCCCATTTCCAATCCAGACATCATATCAAATCCTTTGTGTTATTATTGACCAGTTGGCCCTTCTGAGCAACCACTCGTCCTTTGATTATGGTCATCCATGGCCAGCCTTTCAGGGTCATACCTTTGAAGGGCGTATTTTTTCCCTTGGATAAAAACTCATTGGGATTGACCGTCTTGATTGCTGCCGGGTCAATAATGGTTATGTCGGCGTCGGTGCCGATGTCCAGAGTACCTTTGTCTATACCCAGTACTTCAGCTGGTCCCACCGTAAACAGTTCCACCATCTCGCTGTATTCCAACAATCCCTTGTCCACAAGGAAATGCATTATTACTGCCACTGCCGTCTCCAAACCGGATATGCCGTAGGCGGCCAGATCATATTCACAGTCTTTGCTTTCCGGGTGGTGCGGGGCGTGATCCGTAGCTATACAATCGATAGTCCCGTCCAGCAAACCCTCCCGCAATGCCTCCAGATGTTCGGCGGAGCGCAGGGGCGGATTGACCTTGGTGTCAGTATCGTAATCCCCGACAATCTCATCGGTCAAAACCAGGTGGTGCGGGGTCACTTCACAGGTGACGTGGACGCCCCGGGCTTTGGCTTCTCTTATCAGCTCCATGGAGCCCTGGGTGGAAGCGTGACAGATATGCACATGGCTGCCAGTCAATTCAGCTAGAATAATATCGCGAGCCACCATGATTTCTTCCGCTGCGGCCGGTATTCCTTTTAGTCCATAGATGGTGGAATAGTAGCCTTCATGCATTTGGCCTTCCCTGGTCATGCTGCGTTCTTCGCAATGCGATAGAACCGGTAAATCAAACATTTTTGCATATTCCAAGGCATTTCTCATCAGGTTGGCGTCGCTAACCGGCTGGCCGTCATCCGTAACGGCAACACATCCCGCCGCCACCAGATCGGCCATTTCGCTAAGTTCCTTACCGGCCAGCTGCTTGGAGATGCAACCTATCGGGAGAACGTTTACTATGCCCGATTTCACCGCTCTTTCCCGCACAAAAGCTGCCACCGCCGCCGTGTCTATGACCGGATTGGTGTTGGGCATGCAGCAAACAGTGGTAAAACCACCTACTGCCGCGGCACGGGTTCCGCTGGCGATGTCTTCCTTGTATTCATAGCCCGGTTCGCGCAAGTGAACATGCATATCGATAAATCCCGGGCAGACTAGTTTTCCGGTAGCGTCGATAATGGTCCCTTCCCGGTCCAGGATATTGACCTCCACTGCCTTAATCATTCCATCCTCGACCATCACATCCATGACGGCATCGATATCATTGGCGGGATCTACAACCCGGCCGCCTTTAATAAGTAATTTCATCGCGTGATCCTCCCATCATCAGGAAGAGCAATGCCATCCGCACTGCCACTCCGTTGGTGACCTGTTGATTGATTACTGCCATGGTGCTGTCGGCCAGAGCGGAAGAAATCTCAACCCCCCGGTTCATAGGCCCCGGATGGAGTACCATCACATCATCGTTGGCCCGCTTCAGCTTGTCCGGGGTGAGCATATAAAGATTGGCATATTCATCCAGGGAAGGAAACAGGCCGGTCTGTTGACGTTCCCTCTGGATTCTTAATACGTTTATAACGTCCACCCCATCGATGGCCTGGTCCAGGTTGTAGTAACTCTTGACTCCCAATTTCTCGATGTCTGGAGGTATTAGAGTGGATGGCCCGACCACCCTGATATCACAGCCGAACTTGCTCAGGCCGTAAATATTGGAACGGGCTACCCGGCTGTGCAGGATATCTCCGATCAAGGCCACCTTCAAGCCCTCTAAAGTGCCCTTCTTCTCCCTAATGCTGAACATGTCCAGCAAAGCCTGGGTAGGATGTTCATTGGTTCCATCACCGGCGTTGATCACCCGCATACTGGTATTGCGGCCTATGTAATGGGGAGTACCGCTCATGGAATGTCTGACCACCATCAAATCAAACCCCATCACTTCAATGGTCTTGATCGTGTCCCGCAGGCTCTCCCCCTTCTGGACACTGCTGGTGGAGACGGCCAGATTAACGGTGTCGGCACTTAAATACTTGCCGGCAATCTCGAAAGAGGTACGAGTGCGGGTGCTGTTTTCGTAAAAAACGGTTACCATGGCCTTGCCTCGAAGAGTCGGCACCTTTTTGATATCGCGGTTGATGACGTCTTTCATCGGCACAGCGGTATCCAGGATCAGCTCGATTTCTTCCCGGCTCAACTGTTTCATTCCCAATAGATCTTTGTGCTCAAATTTCAACATATGACCTCCTTGTCGGTCGAAAAATGAAAAAGCCTTTCACTGCTTACTGACAGGAAAGGCTTTTAACCTGAGTTACCTCCCTTGCCAGCCTCTCCGGACTAGTTTAAAGGGGATGGTCTTCACTGATCGATAATTTCTTGTATCACTACCTCCTCTTTGTTGTCTATCTCCTTAACCAGGACTGAGATCACTTCGCTGCGGGCGGTGGGAATGTTTTTGCCGATATAATCAGCTTTGATAGGCAATTCCCGATGGCCCCGGTCGACCAGGACCGCCAATTGAATGCTGCGCGGTCGTCCCAAGTCGATCAGCGCGTCCATAGCCGCACGAACCGTTCGCCCGGTATACATCACATCGTCAACAAGGATGATATGCATGTCATTTATATCGAAAAACACCTCGGTACGGTGAACCTGGGGCTGGGATGAGAGGGTGGTCAGGTCATCCCGGTACAGGGTAATGTCCAGGATTCCCACCGGCACCTTGACGCCTTCAATGGCTTGTATTTGTTCGGCCAGACGGACCGCCAGCGGGCCTCCCCGTCGCCTGATACCAATCAGAGCCACCCGGGTTACCCCCTTGTTCTTCTCGATAATCTCATGGGCAATGCGGGTGATGGCTCTTCGGATGGCTATCTCATCCATAATGACCTTCTTTTCCTGAAGTTCCACCGGATACCTCCTCTCGTGGAATCGGCAATGTATAAGGTGCAAATAAATCAAAACCTGCCCTCGTCAAGCCGAAGGCAGGTTCTTTGCCGCCAAATCCTTGCTAGCTTCACAGAGCCAACTTAAAGGTTCTTATCAGATTGTAATCCCGCGTTTATCCACTGTCAACCTTAACCAGTCTGCTCCAACTGGGCCAGAACAGCGGAAAAATAAGGCGGCAAAGGACTGTCGAATTCCATGTATTCCCCGCTGCGGGGGTGGTTGAAGCCCAACCGATGGGCATGCAAGGCTTGGGAGTCGAGGTCGAAGTGTTTTTTAGCCGGTCCATATAACGGATCACCTACTACGGCATGCTTGATATGAGAAAAATGAACCCGAATTTGGTGAGTGCGCCCGGTCAACAGACTGACCCTGACCAGAGTATAATTATGGAACCGGCGTATGACCTCATAATTGCTGATAGCGGGCCGGCCATCCTTGACCACCGCCATCTTTTTACGATCAAGCTTGCTCCGGCCAATGGGGGCGTCAATAGTGCCCAGGTTCTCTTTGATAACGCCATGGACCAGAGCAGTATACTCGCGCTGGATGCTGTGCACTTTTATCTGTTCCGCCAGGCTTTTGTGAGCAAAGTCGTTCTTGGCCACCACCATCACCCCCGAGGTGTCCTTGTCAAGGCGGTGGACGATGCCCGGCCGCAATTCCCCGTTAATTCCGGACAAATCCTTAATGTGAAAGAGAAGAGCGTTTACCAGGGTGTGCTCCCAATTGCCGTGGGCGGGATGAACCACCATTCCCTTGGGCTTGTCAATTACCGCCAAGTCCGCATCCTGGTAGATGATATCCAGGGGCAGGTTCTCGGCGGCAATCGAGACTGGCTGTGGAACCGGCAGTACCACCTCTACTTCCTGCCCCTCCCCCAGTCGATAACTAGCCTTGGCCTGCTGCCCGTCTACCAGGATCTGACCTGATTTTATCAAGTTCTGTACTTGCGACCGGGACAGGTCAGCCAGATTGTCGGCCACAAAAAGATCCAGCCGTTCTCCTTCCATATCCTCCAGAACCATCAGTCTCTCCCGGGTGATTGTCAAGACCCTGCCCTCTCTTTCATTATATATTAAATCGGAATTGATTATTCTTCGCTCAAGATGCCGGCTTTAATGGCTTCGTCATGGTAATGCTTGAAAGTGTTGGCATCAAAAGCAACCATTCTGATCTCTTCAATAGACGAATTGGTTTTCAGGAATTGGCCCAACTCGCGAATAGCTATTTTAGCTGCCCGGTCCACAGGAAATCCGTATACTCCGGTACTAATCGACGGAAAAGCGATGCTTTTGACTCCTTTGCGGATTGCCTCAGCCAGAGAACTGCGATAACAACTGGCCAGCAACTGTTCCTCATTATGTACTCCTCCGCGCCAAACCGGACCCACGGTGTGGATAACCCATTGGGCCGGCAGGTTATACCCATGGGTTACCTTGGCCTCGCCGGTCCGACATCCTCCCAAGGTACGACATTCTTCAAGCAACTGGGGACCGGCCGCCCGATGTATGGCGCCATCCACTCCGCCGCCCCCTAATAGTGAATTATTGGCCGCATTAACGATGGCATCGACATGCTGTTTGGTAATGTCCCCCTGGATAACTATGAATCTGCCCATCCATGTCACCTCTTCCCGGTAATATAGTATAAATGTCGGGAGTGCCTGGAGATTATTATGCCCGCTTAGCGCGGGCAAATCTGTGGATGGGGCTTATTTTACCAAAATATTGGGCGAAAAGAAATAGTCGGGCAATTGCTCGGAGACTCTAGAACGATCCTATTGATTCCTTTGCGCACGTCAAGGCAGAGGCGATAGTCCCGCGCTATTTCGGTTGCAGGGGATTTCCAGCCAAGATGTCTTCCACCTCTTCGAAGCCGGTCGGGAAAGCAAAATTGTAGCGGGCCGGCAAGGCAAATACATATTTGGAGTTGCGGTCCAGTTCCTTGGGTCCCACTGGAGCAGCTCCGAGGCTGAACTCCTCCTTTTGTAAGGAATTCCACTGATCCAGGGTAAATACCAGGATGGGTATGTCCTGGCGGGGTTGGGCTTGAGTCCATTGGGGATGGCGAATGGATAACCGGGGACCTTGGCTGACTACCTTCCCTTGGGACGGTCCGGTTATAGCAGTCCCTTCCCACTCTTCGTTGACAATGGTATATCCCTGCCAGCTTACTGGCAGAACAAAATCAAAACCGTATTGCGTGTTCTGATACAATATAGTGCCGTCTTGGTACCCGGTGCCCAGCACAACCGAA
>JAKJCH010000100.1:6352-6676 GCA_022706565.1 Bacillota bacterium
CGCCTGACTTGGTCAGGGTAAGATCGATTGATTGCCGGGCCGCTGCTCCGCCACTGGTCTTTTCGACGCTGGTTATCTCAATAATTTCACCCTTGACTGCGTATTTCCCATCGGTTTTCTCAACGCTCATTATTTCGATCCGATCTGGCCAGGGACTGGACACCTTTCGTCCCGGAGCACTGTCGGGCTGGTTCTGCCACTGGGCCAGCAGTTCAGGTGTTACCAGCTCCCCGTAATTTTCTTGCATTTGCTGCCGCGCCTGTTCGGGTGGGGCCGTCAATGACACCATTTGCAGCTTCTGCCCAAAGGCGGTTACAGCTGACC
>JAKJCH010000101.1 GCA_022706565.1 Bacillota bacterium
GATATCGGCGCTCAAGCCAGTCACGACGGCATACTTGAATCTTTTTATGCCCACCGATCCAAAATAGACTGTAAGTACAAAAAATGTGGTATCGGTGGTGCCTTGCATGACAGACGCCATTCGCCCTATCATGGAATCCGGTCCGTATACCTTCATTAGTTCGGTCGCCAACCCCAGGGCTCCGCTGCCAGACAAGGGCCTCATGATGGCCAGCGGCAAAACATCCGGCGGTGCTCCCAGAGCGACCATTACCGGTCGTATCAAAGAGACCAGCGCATCCATGGCTCCTGACGCCCGGAAAACTGAGATCGCCACCAGCATACCCACCAGGAAGGGTATAATCCTGATAGCAGTCGTAAAGCCCTCCTCCGCTCCCTCAACAAAGGCTTCATATACCGGCACTTTTTTGAAGAACCCATAGAGCGGGATAATCAGCAGCAAGAAGGGAATGGCCCATTTCGAAACGGTACTCAGAATAACCTGCAACATCAGCGTTTGCCTCCCCACCGGCTATGGACTCTGAACATATAGTCGATGGAAACCGCCACCACCATGGCGCAGCTGGTGGCGAAGATGCACGCACCCACTACCTCGGTAGGGTCTGCCGAACCGTAGGCCAGCCTGATACCAATTATGGTGGCCGGGATCAGGGTAATACAGGACGTGTTGAGCGCCATAAATGTGCACATGGCTGCGGATGCCTCTGACCGGTTATTATTGAGACGTTGTAATTCCTGCATGGCTTTCATGCCGAAAGGGGTGGCGGCGTTGCCTAAACCAAGCATATTAGCACTCAGATTCAATATGATGGCGCCCATGGCCGGATCCCTGGGTGGTACACTGGGGAACAGACGTCTCAGCATGGGGGCCAGAAAACTAGCCAGCCCCTGAATAACGCCGGCCTTTTCGGCTATTTTCATAATCCCCAGCCACATGGCCATTATGCCAATTAGGTCAAAACAAACCCGCACCGCACTTTTGGCAGCATCCAAGGCTGCTTCCGAGACTACTTCGATTTGTCCGTTGAATGCAGCCACAATTATCCCCGAAGTTAATAGCAACAGCCAGATTATGTTTAACATCTCATCCCCTCCTCCTTGTCCCTTTAATCGACTCTCGTAGAAGGGTATGAGCCCGGTCCAGCAAATAGAACAGCCCGGACCAGGCCGGGCTGTTGATTCCTGTTCAGGAGTAGCTATGGATTAATCGCGGTCAAGATACTATGACCAGAGATGGGGATGAGTTTGCTTATTGGTAAGTTTCTGTTCTGTTTTGATCTCTTCTTTGCATGATACTTTCTATCTTGTCGAATATCTGCGGGGCTACGTCCACTACTCTCTCCGCCAGGGGATTGCCAGATACCGAAATCAATCTTACATCATTCATTCTTACTACGAGAAAACCGATGGGTTTGACCGAAACCCCAGCTCCGCTGCCCCCGCCGGCAGCAAAACCACAAGCCACCTGGGAAATAGGGATTATTACACTGCCGTCGTTGGTTTCCACTGCATCGCCAACCACGGTGTTAACGTCCACCATTTCTTTGATACTCTGCATGGCCGTCTTCATCAAGGACTCGATCGGGTGATGGGGTTGTTGTGCTTCTTGTTGATCCATTTATTCACCGCCTGACTTTAATACTGATAAGCGAGTCATTATGATAATAATTTGCGCTAATCTAATTGTTAATATGCATTTGGCCGAGCTGATGAAACCGGAACTGGAAAAACTGGGCCGGACATTGATCGCCACTTGCCCAATTTTGCAGTAGGTGCTCAACCACCCCAGCAGTGAACCTTTACATGCCCAGGCTACACCACTATTAAGCGCTGCCTGGCACGCGTCACGGCCTCCAACCGTACTGATCCATTCTATCCGGTTTACTTGGTTTAGAGTTCTAAACAGTCTGCGCAGGAGTCCTTGCTTAGGCAAGAAGCGGCGCCACCGCAAGGCCTGGTTTAGATTCGCAGCAGAGGCGAAAGGGATTTGGGAGGCAGCACAGGTATGTTTGTTCTTCTCATAAAGGAAAAGAAGGCTGGATTCCAACAGATTAAGGCTGGGATCGGAAAGATCATAACAGCGGTCGATCCTGAAAAACCGCGAGTCTATGCTAACGAGGAAACCCTGCCAATCATCATCGTCCTTTATTGTCAGGGTTAACTCCGCCTTTATTCCGATGAACAGCAATGTTATGAACACTAAAAGAATAAATGCTCCAATTGACCAGATCACAAGTATTCTCCCGTTTTCCCATATCATTCCCATCCATATTTTGCTTATTCAATGGAACTCTGGTCCTTGGCCTCCTCAATGGCTTTCTCAATGCGGGTGATAACTCTCAGCATCTCATCGTCCACTTCGATATTGGCCCGACCCAATCGGAAGGTTGGGCAATGGATGTTATAATTCAGGATGTCCTTTTTCAGCTTCTCGAATTGCTTTCTTTTTTCCAGATAAAACAATTTCTTGCGCTGGTTAAACCTTTCAACCGTCACGTTGGAGTGTTTTTCCGCCGCGAAATTGTGGCAATAGCGTTGGAACTGTTCCACCTCACGCTCGATCTTATCGGTTACGGCATCGATATCCTTGCCCAGTTGGATCCAGAAGGGGGTGAAATCGTTGTTCTTCAGCATGCGATTGACCATACGCATCTCGGGAGGTTCGAAGGGATTCTCCGACAAATCCACCGGCTTGCCCGCCCCTTCCAGGTTGTCAAAATCTCCCCTTTCCCTGGCTTTACGTATCTGTTCTTCCACCAATTCCTCGGTACTGCTCATATACTTGGCCAATTTCCGGCCTTGTTGGGCCTTTATCTTTATCTGTTCTTCCAATGACTTTTCCGTCACCCAGGTTCTCCTCCTCATTTTTCGGCCGCGGCAATTCTTCCAGGTTGGAAATTGAAAACACTTTGAGAAATTCATGCGTGGTCTCATATAATAGCGGTCGACCCGGAACCGGTTTGCGTCCCGCTTCCTTTATCAGTCCCTTTTCCATAAGACTGGCCAGGACCCGATCGCTTTTAACCCCGCGAATCTGTTCTATTTCAACTTTACTGACTGGTTGGCGATAGGCTATCACAGCCAGGGTCTCCAAGGCCGCCGGTGACAGACGGCGGATGGCCGGTTTGATTAATTGGCTTACCAGCATCGAATACTCTGCCTTGGTTGCCATGATGTAACCGTCATCCAGTTTCAATACCTGTATGCCCCGTCCGGAGTCACGGTAATCTTCAATTATCTCCTGCATAATTTGGTCCAAATCAGTTTTCCCCAGTTGGAGCAATTCCATAAGATCGCTTTCGGCAACCCTCTCTCCACTGGCGAAAAGCAAGGCTTCGATGGCCGCTTTGATCTCCGTACGCATTAACATTTCCCTATCGCCATCCTCACCGTAAGTTCAATTTCGCCAAATTGCTCAAGCTGGATAGCCTCTACCTTCTGCATCCGAATCAATTCCAGCAAGGCCAGGAAGTAAACCATGACCTCACGGCGACTAGTGGCTGCAGCCAGTATATTGCCAAAGATGACCGGGCCTTCATGGGCAGCCAGCCTACCCACGATTTCCTCCATTTTCTCCTCGATGGCCAGACCCTGGGGCAGGTCGAATGCCGACTCCTCGGTCGTCCTGTTCAGCAGAGACTCCCAAGCTTTCCACAAAGCTTTAACACTTGTACTTACCTGGGCATCTGCGGCTTCGGTCTGGCCGTAACGAAAAAACAAGCGTCGTTTGTCATCATTATAGCGCTCTGCCAGGTACTCCCCCAATAGTTTGTATTGTTTGTAGGCCAGTATCCGATTGACCAATTCCTCACGCGGGTCCTCGACTTCATCCGGACTCTCCTCCTCACTGAAAGCCGGCAGGAGCAGTCTGGATTTGAGGTTCAGCAAATAAGAAGCCATCAGGAGAAAATCCCCTACGTTATCCAAATCAACATACCCGATCTTATCGAGATAGGCCAAATATTGGCCGGTAATTCGGGCTATGGGGATATCATATATGTCTATCTCTTCTCTCTCCAACAGATAAAGCAGGAGATCCAGCGGACCGTAGAACTTGTCCAGGTTTACCAGATAACTCATCCTAGTGTCATCCTTCATTAGATTTCGAACCTATAATGCCACCAGCAGGTTAAGAACGCCATACAAAAAGTTGACCAGGGGCCACAGAATTTTACCCACCACATTGGTTACGATCAACAGCAATAGAATCAGAGGACCGTACTGCTCCAGGGAATACAACCAGTTGGCACCTGTATCGGGCAGAATTCCAGCCAATATCTTGGAGCCGTCCAGGGGGGGCACCGGTATCAGATTGAAAGCAGCCAGTATCAGGTTCACATAGACCAGAGGGATGATCAGAGGAATGGCAAGGGCGCTCCAGCCTTCACCCTGCCAGGGGATCAGCAGTTTGAGCGCTGCCATGCTAAGCAGCGCTATAACCAGGTTCATGCCCGGTCCGGCCAGGGAGACCAGCATCATCCCGGTTTTGTGGCTGATATTCTTGAAATTACCGGGATTCACCTGAACTGGTTTAGCCCATCCGAATTTGAATATCAGCAGCATCAGAAATCCCACCCAATCGATATGGGGCAACGGGTTGAGGGTCAGGCGCCCCTGCCGGGCGGGCGTGGAATCACCCAGTCGGTCGGCCACCAGTCCATGGGCGAATTCATGGAAGGTCAGGCCGACCAGAATAGCCGGAAGCCATACCAGTGTATCAATCAACCATTCCATCTTGGAATCTCCCCTCTTCTATCCACTGCCTTACCATCCGAATCTCATCGTCGCGGTTCTTGATTTTTCCATCAAGTTTGGCCTCATATAACCGGCCTAATATTGCTTTGTAAATAGGTCCCGGCTTGAGACCCAAGTTACGGAGTTCATGTCCGTTGATCTCCAATTTTGCTTCAGCTTTCAGATCGTAGAAGTGAACGGTTCTTTCCCAGGCATCCTCCGATTTCATCAGCAACAACAAATAGATCATATTCTCCACATCTAACCCTTGCAGCATAGAGTCCAGCTGGCTGGGTTGGAGTTGGGCTGAACTATTTATTTGGGTTGCTATTTGGACCACCTGGACCGATTCCTCCACACAACGCTGAGCATATTTACCCAAAGGGTAACGGATCAGTACATCCGCCAATTGACTGGCGTCAAGCTGTGAAAAGATAACCAGCAGATAAACCAGCCAAGGTTTGATTTCATGGCCATAATACCGCTCCTCCCACCAGCCCAAAACCATGGGTATTCGCTTCAGGGTGGTCCTCAATGCCTCCAGATCAACCTCGGGAAGTATGTAACTCCATACGCCCGACTCCGACATCCTTAACAAGGCCGGTATAGGATCCTTTTCATTCAGTATCAGGATCAGTTCCCGCAGAATCCGTTTATAGGAAAGCTTGCCCAGCATGCGTCTTTGAATTGCGTCCCGGGCAAAACGAAGGGTATCCGGTTCAATAGTAAACTTATACCTTTGTTCAAACCGGATCGCCCGCAATATGCGGGTGGGATCTTCAACAAAGCTCAGATTGTAAAGAACCCTGATCAATCCTTTCTGAATATCCCGGCGACCGCCAAAAAAGTCTATCAACTCGCCAAATCGTTCCGGGTTGAGGCATACCGCCAGGGTATTGATGGTAAAATCGCGTCTATACATATCCTCTTTTATTGATGATCGTTCTACCATTGGCAGGGCAGCCGGAAACTCATAGTATTCGGTCCGGGCGGTAGCCACATCGATCTTGTTTCCCTCTTTGGAGACAAAGGTAGCCGTCGCAAAACGATCATGCACCCGGACCTTGCCACCCAATCTCTCGGCCAAACGCCTGGCCAACTGCCGCCCATCGCCTTCCACCACCAAATCAACATCGAAGTTGGGAACATTCAAGAACAGATCCCGGACGAATCCGCCTACACAATAAACAGTGTACTCCAGTTCACTGGCTACCTCGCCGGCGGCCTCAAGGGCAGTAAATATTTCGGCTGGCAGCTTACCTTGCATCAGGCTGCGGATGTTTTCCGAGGTGGTCTCATCAGGGGAGAAAAGCAAAGTATGGTCTTCAGGATAATCATTCCCGTGCAGAATACGCAAAATATCGGTGCGAGACACGATGCCTACCAAGCGCCCCCGGTCCACAACCGGCAGCCTCCCTACGTCATATTCCACCACCATCTTCTGTATCTCACCTATCGGCGTATCCGGGGCAATGGCTATTACCTTGGAAGTCATGAAGCCCTTGACGGGGGCATGACCCAGGTTATGCATTACTGCTTTATCGGCGTCCCGCCGGGAGATTATCCCCACCACCT
>JAKJCH010000102.1 GCA_022706565.1 Bacillota bacterium
GGGTCGCAAGCGGATCAAAATCGTGGTGGACTGCGGCAATGGCACTGCTTCGCTGTTTGCGGGACGCCTCTACCGCCAGCTGGGCTGTGAGGTGGTCGAACTGTACTGCGATTCCGACCCTACCTTCCCCAATCACCATCCCGATCCGGTCAATGCCGACAACATGCAGGACCTGATAGCTGCGGTGAAGGAGCATAATGCCGATATCGGCATCGGAATCGACGGGGACGGCGATCGGATCGGAGTAACCGACCGGGAAGGCAACCTGATCTGGGGCGATATGCTGATGATTCTATTCTGGCGCGATATTCTGCCCCGTTATCCGGGTACTCAATGCCTGGTCGAGGTGAAATGCTCGCAGAGTTTGGTTGACGAGATTAAGCGCCTGGGCGGCGTTCCTATTATATACAAGACCGGTCACTCACTTATCAAGGCCAAGATGAAAGAGATCAATGCGGTCTTTACCGGTGAAATGTCCGGGCACATCTTCTTTGCCGATGACTATTACGGTTTTGACGACGCGCTTTATGCCGGTGCCCGTCTGATCGCCCTGCTCTCCAACAGCGACCAGACCATTACCGAGATGCTAAGCGACGTGCCCCGTTACCACGCCACCCCCGAGATGCGCCTGCCCAGCACCGACACGGAAAAATTTGAGATTGTCCAGAAGGTGCTGGAACATTATCGACCCCTGCAGGAGGTCATCGATATCGACGGAGCTCGTATAATCTTCCCCCACGGCTGGGGCCTGGTGCGGGCTTCCAATACCGGCCCGGAGATTATCTTCCGCTGTGAAGGGGATACCCCGGCTGCCCGGGATGAGATCAAACGGGATATTTTTTCATTTATGGAGTCGATTGGATTCGCTGTGCCAGCTGTTTGAGGATTGACCATTTCACCGCTCTAAAGTATAAGTAACGTTCATGACGGGGAAAATTAAGTGATATAAGCAATGAGCGTGAAAATTTATAAGGAGTGGATCGATTGAATATAGTCAATTTGGGAACTTACCCGCCCAAACAGTGCGGTATCGCGACTTTTTCAAACGACCTGCGCAACAGTCTGATCATTCATGGTCACCGGGTGCAGGCAATTGCGATATCGGACGAAGATTCGATTTACAAGTATCCCCAAGAAGTGATCCTGGAGATGAGACAGCAGCGATTAAGCGACTACGCCACCGCCGTCAACTGCATTAACCAGAGGCCGGATATCGACCTGCTTATTATCCAACATGAATACGGGATTTTCGGCGGTGAGGATGGGGAATATATCCAGGCCATGGTCAAACAATTGCACAAGCCTTTTATCCTCATCACCCACACCGTCTTGCCCGTGCCTTCCAAACGCCAAAAGCAGATATTGAATGATCTGTGCCAGCGGGCTGCCGGTATCGTCTGCATGACCAGGCTTTCGGCTGAGTTGCTGATCGAACTCTATGAAGCTCCCCCCGAACTGATCACTGTGATAGCACACGGGGTGCCTGAATTCAAGCGCTACCCGCAAAGCCGGCTCAAGGCCAAATACGGACTGAGTGGCTGCCCGGTGGTCAGTACTTTTGGACTAATTGGCCCCGGTAAGGGTCTGGAACTGGGTATCCAGGCAGTGGCAGAGCTCATACCTCGTCATCCGGAGGTCCGCTACCTGATCTTGGGCCAAACCCATCCCATGCTGCAGAAATCTGAAGGGGAGCGCTATCGTCAGAAGCTGACCGAGCTGGTGGAGAAACTGCAGATCACTGATAATGTTATCTTCGTCAACAAGTTCCTGTCCGACAAAGAACTGGGCGAATACATGTACATGACCGATATCTACCTCAGCCCCTACCCCAATATGGATCAGGCGGTCAGCGGGACCATGGCCTTTGCCATGGGATGCGGGCGCGCCGTCGTGTCTACCCCTTATGCCTATGCGCGGGAAGCTCTGAACGAGGGGCGCGGTCTCCTGTCTGACAGCGCTGATCCGCACCAGTTGGCCGAATTGGTGGAGCGGATCTTGAATGATCGTGGGCTGCAGAAGAAGCTGCAAAAGAAAGCCCTGGAGCTGGGTGAAGGCAGGACCTGGCCCAATGTCGGGAAACAATACAGCCGTTTTTTCCGACAGATTCTGAATTCAGCCGGGGAAGAGAGCAGGCCTCTGTATGCTGAATTATAAACACTTGCTGGCCATGTCGGATGATACCGGCATGCTTCAGTTTTCGCAACTGAGTAAACCTGATCCCACCAGTGGGTATACCCTGGATGACAATGCCCGGGCCTTGATGGTGGCCTTGCACATGGAGGAAGACGCTTACCTTCACTCCCGCCGCTATTTGCATTTCCTGGCTAACGCCCAGAGGCGTGATGGGACGTGGAGTAATTTCCTGTTGGATGGGATTTACTATTCCCGCTTTGATTCAGAAGACAGTATCGGCCGGGCCATCATAGCCTGCGCTGCTGCCTCCCGTTCGTCTTGGCCCGACTTGGCCGCCCTGGGCGGGCGCCTTATTATTAACAAGCTGACCGATCTGCCCGCCTTCACTTCACCGCGGGCAATCGCCTACTCACTGGTAGGGTTATGCAACGGGAACATACCTTGCCCGAATGCTTTCCTGTCTCAGGTGGTGCGCCGACTGGCCGATTTTCTGGCGGGCCGTTATGAGTTTACCAGCGGGCGCCGTTGGCGTTGGTTCGAGAACTATCTCACCTACTGCAACGGCATTCTGCCCCAGGCCTTGTTATGCGTTTATGAATTTAACGGCAATGAGCACTGCCTGCGGATTGGGAAAAAGTCGCTGGATTTTCTTAACGACACTCTGTTCCGCCCGGGATACCTGAGCATCGTCGGCAACGCTGGCTGGTACCAGCGCGGCGGGCGCATTCCGCTTTTTGACCAACAACCGGTGGATGCGGCTTCTATGGTGTTCGCCAACTGGCAAGCTTATAAAGTTCTTGGGTCCAGGGAATACCTGGAGCTGGCCCGCTTGGGTAAGAGATGGTATGAAGGGGAAAACATCCACGGTCTGATTCTGGCCGATAAGACCAGCGGGGGCTGCTACGATGCCCTGACTCAGGACGGGGTGAATCTCAACCAGGGCGCGGAAGCTGTGCTCTCGATGTTGTTGTCGGAGCTGCTCATGGAGGCGGCCAATGATTCGATGCCTCTCTTCCTGGATGAGGGCCCAGTACCGCAACTGGATGCAGGAGCGTCCTGCTAACGAGGCATGGGGACGGCTAGCGATTTGAAGAGAAATGTTGCCGGTATGCTACCGGGGCATTTCTCTTAATTTCTTCTGGAACCATTCATTATTGTGCCCGTCGGTGCTGATCAAACATTTCCTTGACTGACCACAGGTTGACAAAAGAATTATACCCCCACCACATGGAGCCGACCTCAGTGGCGCTGGTCACAGCCAGATAAATGCAAGCCAGACCGATAACCAGAAATGCTGCCCAGGGCCAGGTGCCAAACCGCTTCTCCAGCGCGACGATCAAATAGTGGTAAATGCCAATGGTTAGAAATACATAGATCCCGAATAATAATCCAATATAGTGCAAGACACTCGCTCCGATCATTTTTCCATAATATAACACGACGCCAGGCCATCACAAAAGCGGTCACGCAACGTCTCATGTATTCCTAAATTTATGTGTTGACAGAAATAAGAGACGCCTTATAATAAAATTACACACAGTGTAAAAATATACTGTGTGAAATAATATAGATGGAATGACGCGAAATCTATGAATGAGAATCACATGGACCAACTGAAACTGAGCCGAATGGATCGGAAGAAAATCGAATTGCGCAACCGAATCATCGATACAACCGTCAGTTTGATCAAGACCAGAGGTTATGATGGCACTACTATGGAACAGATTGCGGCCGAGACCGACATCGCCAAAAAAACTCTCTACAACTACTACCCGGAAAAAGAGGCCATCATCAGCGATTACATCCAGCGGACCTTTGCGGCCAAAAACCCCATCCGGCTGCCTCACCTGCAAACGCTGCCGGATACGCGTGCCAGGGTGGTCTACATCCTGAACAACCTGATGGATGGAGTCCGAGCGCAAAAGGAGATTTTCGAAAAATACCTGGTTTACATCATGAAGCAGGTTATAAGCTTCGAGCCTCATGAGCGGAGAGACAGCGGCATCGCAGCCTTGATCGGAGCCGTGGTCGAGCTGGGCATCCAGGAAGGAGATATTCGCCGGGATTTGCCGCCGACCGCGGTAGGGGATTTTTTCATGTATATTTTTATCGAGGTGGCCAAACAGTTTTATACCGATCCCGACAACTTTAACCAAAGTGAAGTTATCGAGCAATGTACGGACTTGTTTATCAACGGGATTAAGCCTTAAAGCCCTGCCGCCAATCATGATCCAGGTCGGCACCCATGAGATACATTTTGATGATGCCCGGAATTTCGCCCTAAAAGCTCAAAGTTCCGGGGTCCAAGTCACTCTGCGAACCTGGGAGGGCATGGTCCATGCGTTCCCGCTGCTGGCGCCGCTTATCCCTGAAGCCCGACAGGCCATGGAGGAAATCGGCACCTATGTACGAGGCCACCTGGAGTCAGAAAAAGCAGATCCGGTTAGATTTCAGGGCCGGGCTGGATAGGGGGTCAAGTTATGAAAAGAGTCACCGCATTCATTGGGAGTCCGCGCAAACGGGCCACCTACCAGGCCGTACAGGAATTCGAAAAGAATTTAGAGTCCTATGGAGAAATTGAATTCGAGTACGTCTTTTTGAAGGATTATAAGCTGGATTTCTGCACCGGCTGCTGCTTGTGTTTTGATAAGGGCGAGGAATTTTGTCCTCTCCAGGATGACCGTGACGTACTGCTTGAAAAGCTTTACCAATCGGATGGCGTGGTTTTTGCCACTCCCAGTTATTCCTTTCAGGTGACGGCCCCCATGAAGAATCTGCTGGACCGGATGGCTTTTTGTCATCACCGACCGCGGTTTTTTGATAAGACGTTTACCGCTATTGTGACCTATGGCATATATGGGGGCGATTCGATCGTAAAATACCTGGAGTCGATGGGCCAGAATTTCGGGTTCAAAACGACCCGGGGATGTAGCCTGATGACCTTGGAACCTAGGACCGAGAGCCAGCAGGCCAAGATGTCGGAGAAAATCAGCCAGGTTTCGCGGCGGTTTTTTGAGGAAATGATGAGCCAAAGGCCGGTGCCCCCATCTTTCATGCAAGTATTCGTATTCCGCCTGAGTCGTACCGCTATCAAATTGCTTCTAGACGAGAATTGGCGGGATTATCGCTACTATAAGGAAAAGGGCTGGCTGGAGTCCGGTTATTATTATGATGTGAAACTAGGTTTTGGCAAGAAGCTCGCCGGCCTCCTATCTGATTTCATCGGGAAATCGATGGTCAAGCGCAGGTCGTAAGCCTCGGTCCTATGACTTTAGGCGGTATTTCTCGGGGATAAGGTCGGCCACCGTTGCTGAGGCCATCCCGATGCTGGTGTCGGCGGCGCCGTAATAGACCAGCACCTCATCATCATCCTCCAGCACCTCTTTGTCTGCGCCGGCCACTGCCCCGCAGGTAAACACCACGTTGGGCACCCAGGCCCCGCTCAGGCCCACCTCATAATCCTCTTCCGGTTCCAGGATAGGATTGGGAGACCGGTACAGGACCCGCTGCGGGTCATTCAAATCGACCAGGATGACCCCGAGCCGATAAACATAATTGTGATCCACCCCATGATAGATCAGCAGCCATCCGTAAATGGTCTTGAGGGGCTGCGCCCCCGCCCCGATTTTGAGCGAATCCCACATCCGCCCCGGCCGGGGCCCGATAATTATAGCGTGCTGCTCCCGGCACGGGAACTCCACCTCGTTCATGTAAGTGATCCACATCGAAGGCTCGATACGGTGGTACAATACATACTTGCCCTGAATTTTCTCCGGGAACATGATGGCGTCTTTATCCCATATATTTTTGAAGGCCAGACCTTCCCGCTGCCAGGCTTCAAACCGCCGCTCCAGGAAATCATCTACTTTAATGGAAGCAGCCGCGATCTGAGCCAGGTTACCGTCATAAGCGGTATAAAGCATCCATATCCGGTCGCCGATGAGGACCAGACGGGGATCCTCGCAGCCCATTCTCTCCTCCGGAATAACTGGTGAAAAAATGGGCTGGGGCAGTCTTTCCACAACCTTATAGCCGTCCGTTACTGCCAGGCCGATATGGGATATGTCGTCTTCGCCTACCGCCCGGTAGAACAGGTAAACCCGGTCGCCGATCCG
>JAKJCH010000103.1:0-262 GCA_022706565.1 Bacillota bacterium
GTCTGGTCACTCCAGTTGATATCACCAGGGGTGAACACGTAGTACTGGGCCGGCAATCTCTTGCCAAGGATACTTAGATAGATCAACTCGGCCTGCACACTTTTGGGGTCGTATTCCTGCCGGTTAGGCAAGAAGTCAATGAGTATCCCTATCAAAGGCCCGATATGAAGGGCCTGATTTTCGCGATCGTAACGGAGGCGCAGATTGGACCGATTATATAGGTGCAGAGCCTGGGCCAAAGTATCAGAGAGGCGGCAACCGG
>JAKJCH010000103.1:272-3867 GCA_022706565.1 Bacillota bacterium
CTTACTCTTACTGTTTTAGAGCCTAATATACCATATCTCTTGGCTAGCTGTTCAGTAAGATGGATTTCACCACTGGTCTGCATCAGACATCAACCTTTCCCGAATTGAAACCCGCCAGGTAACGGGCATACAGCATTGGCTTGAGCACGGTCATGCGTCGGGTCGATGGTTCGCCAATCAATCTGAACAACTTACGGGCCGGCATCAGGTTGGCCTCGATAAACCACACTCTGCCATTAACATCTATACCGATGTCAATCCCCAATTCGCCGATGGTACCAGCCTCATTATCCAGCACCCGGGCGGCCGTTACCGCCAGGTGATCGATTTCCTGAATGATTCCTTCCCGCACCTCAGCATCGGGGAAATGTTTTCTCAATACGAAGTCGACTTTGCCCCCGCTGCCTCCTCCGGAAATATTGCTGGTAATTGACCCCCGGGGACCGATTCGGAAAGCTTTGCCGGTCACTGACCAGTCCCCACTCCCATCCTTCTGGACCATCACCCGTAGGTCGCAAATGCTGCCGTTCAACCTCAAAAGGTTGATCTGCTGCTGAACAATATAATTACGACCACGCATTACCCCTCTCAGGTTGTGACGCAGGTCGTTGCGGTTGGATGCGTACCTGGTATGGAGTTGCCGATTGACTTTATATTGGTATTGGTAAGGGCCGGCAACACCCCTTTTCCGGCTCACCTTGACTATATTGTGCCCCTTGCAGCCATTTATGGGTTTGATATAAACGGAGCCGTGCTTACGCAGCATACGTTCTATTTGCTGAAAGTTGCTGGCGCGGGAGGTGTCAGGAACGTATTTCTTCAGCTCCTCAGATTGGGAGAGAATCTGATAAGTGTTCCATTTGCCGAGCAGGGGCGGATTGACAAATGCGCAGCCCAGTTTAACCAAGCGGCGACGCAGATTGAGCGGCCCCATCGAAGAGGAAAGGTTTCGGGCGTAGATTACATCAGGGATGGGAAAGGTGCCGCGTTGCCAGCAATTCAGGTTCCAGGTATAGCCCATCACGGTGCGGTTGGATAGATTGATACGACGTGAATCAAAACCAAAGCAAAGCTCACCCAGTTCGGTGCCCTCAATAATGAGCTCTTTGATGAAGTTGGTTTGAACATCGAAAGGACGGCTGCGGTCATCGCTTACCCTGTGCATTATCCCCACTACCGGCCCCAATTTAAGCCGGTGTTCCTCTGCTTTTAGGCTATAGCGGCGCGCTGATGGCAAGTGCAGACGATGCAAGGCGGCCGGGCTGAGTTCTAGAAACGATCCTGCCCTTTCTGCGATTATTATCTTAAAGCGCGACTCACCGCGACCGACGCTGATGATTACCGTGTCCCCCTCGGTCAACTGTAAGTTCCGAGCAAGTTCCGCGCTAATTCTCAATGTCTGCTCACCCAGGTTGGTATTACGGCTTACCACCACCGGTGCCGCTAAATTCATTAAAAATTACCTCCCCCTCGTGTTGTATTTTCCTTATAGAATATGAATCCACTAGCAAGCATGTGAAAATTTCGTCTGCGCTTCCACCGTCGTTACAGCAGCAGATGCCCACTGGTTGGTTTTCAACCCGCCAATTTCGGCTAGCTGTAGTATAATTAAATCAATAGCGCTGGGAGAGGAGTTGCTGCAATGGGCAGCGATATGGAGCTACGTAATAAAATCAAGCAATTTTGCCAGGATGCAGGGGCGGACATTATCGGTTTTGCCCCAGTCGAACGATGGGATCAAGTAAATGAATGTCCGGTCGAATTCCGGCCCCGCTCGCTTTGGGAACCCGCTCGCACAGTTATTGTCCTGGGAGTGGCAATGCCGTTGCCGATTGTCGAAACCACTCCCTCGCTTCTGCACAAGGAGATGTACGACACTGCCAATCGTACCCTGGATGGGATGGCTTACAACCTGGTCCGTTACCTTAACCGCCTGGGTCATGCCTCTTATTACTTCATGCGGGATGGTTTTGGCAGCCTCAGGCTCTTAAAAGACCGCCCGGCCGCCGCCTTCAACCATATAACGGCTGCCAAGTATGCCGGTTTGGGTACTGTGGGCGTCAATAACTGCCTGCTGACACCCGAATTCGGGCCCCGGGTCAGGTTAGTGTCCATTTTCACAGAAGTTGCTTTGGAACCGGACCCGATGGTGGCAAAAGAGCTGTGCATCAAATGCGGAACCTGTGCCAAGTGCTGCCCGGTCAATGCCCTGGTGATGAAGGAAGACAGTTACAAAGGCGAGTTTATCCTATTGCCCTGTCTGGAGCGGCACCGGGAATTGACTGCTGATAAGGCCTACCCCTGCGGCATATGTACTAAGGTGTGCCCCGTGGGCAAGGACCGGCGTCTATATAAACAAAAGGGGATTCTGAAAAAATACCTGGAGGAATCTGAAGCCCTTAATGCGAATCCGGACGATCCCCGCTACAAATCCTGGACGCACGTGCGCAAATACGGCAGCTGGAATAAAGAATTCCCGCGCTGATTAAAAATTATTTTCATGATTTGGAGGAGGGATAAAAATGGCTATCAAGACTCTGGAGCAGTTTAACGACCAATTTACTGCATTTCTAAGGGAGAATCCGGGAATGGAGCAAATACTTGATGATGGGCGGCAGATGCTGGCCGAACTAATATCCAACCCTGGATGGCTCCAGCCGACATTAAGCCGGCTGGTGCTGGACGATGCTTTCCTGCAATCCCAATGGCAATCCATCGATCCCTACGATATCCAGCTGTACAACAGCCCGGAGAAATTGTATTCGGTGCGAGCGTTTGTATGGGAACCTGATGAAACCTACCCCGTCCATGACCATGGCGCCTGGGGATTGGTAGGGGCTTACATCAACCGCGTAGCGGAGAAAAAATTTGCCCGTCTCGACGACGGCAGCGATATCCACCATGCCGAGCTCAAACCGGTGGCTGAGGCCCAATTGGCACCGGGGCAAATGACCTATGTGCTTCCCCAAAATAACGGCATCCACCAGATGGCCGCCCTGGATAACCGTACCGCGGTTACTATCCACGTTTATGGCAAGCCGGTGCGCAAGGGTTTCATCAATTATTTCAACCTTCATAACCAAACCGTTCAGCGTATGTATCCGCCTTCGGTCAACAAGAGGGTTTATGCTATTCGCACCCTGGGATCGATTGCCGAGCCCTGGGCCAGCGATGTGCTGCAACAGGCCCGGCAGAGATCATTCCCGGACGCGATTAAAAATGAAATCGAGTATGCCCTGGACAAGATTAAGACCTTGGGCTGAGCAGGCTGCCGCAACCTGAGAAACTCTGCCAATTGTATCTGAAAACGAGCCGGAACTGGACGAGCACATCCATTCCGGCTTTCCTTTGGCTGTTATTTCTCCAATCGCAGCCAACCAGCCGGCTGTTGGCCGTCACCTATGTAATGGCGGCCTGATCGTATCGAATAGGCCAGCTTCTGCCGCGAATGCCCGGCCACATTCTGCTGAACCACCTCGATCTGGTCTGGCTCCACCTTGCTAATCACCGCCACATGACCATAGGCTCCATTAGTGAAGACCAACAGATCGTCGACCTGGGGCGGGATTTCTCCCCCATTGCGGTACTGGAGCAA
>JAKJCH010000103.1:3877-6189 GCA_022706565.1 Bacillota bacterium
CCCCGCCGATAATTCAGCTGGCCAGCTGCCACCCCTTCATCCCAGAAATCACTAGCATTGCCATATGTATCAGGCATGGCATGATGAAGAGCCACATAGTAAAAGCGCTTGGCAAACTCTACACACTGCCACTTTTGCCCGTAGTAGTATCCGTCCGGGCTGTAATGCTGGCCATGGCTAAGATCGATCTGCCCGCCATTACAGTAAACGGTTACCCCGCGGTATTCATCGATCGCCTGGCCGATGGCCGGATGATTGTTCCGGTAATAAAGCCCCGACAGCCAAGTGATCAGCATGATCACGGCTATTACCACCAGGACCCGGATTCCTGCCACCATCTTGGCCCGACTTCGGCGGACCTGCGGTTTGGGCCTTAGAAGTCGGTTGCGGAGATTTCTCCACCTCACAATGATTTCCAGCATGCAATTCCCTCCCCCACTATAGATATGCGCCCAAAATTATCAAAATGGCTGGATAATCTCTACTGATTCCTTGAAGACAACAGGAAACATCCTCTAAACAAGCCAGCTACAGCAAAAACAGCCCCAGGCTGGACAAAAATCGACATAGTTGAAATGAACTCAAATAATCTTTAAAATGTAGTAATTGGAGGTTGGACATGAAGCTTGTCAGTGCCTGTTTGTGCGGGGTTAATTGCAAATATAACGGGGGTAATAATCTACATCCCTATTTTGTGGAATTACTGGTAATGGGCGAAGTGATTCCGGTCTGCCCGGAACAGCTGGGTGGTCTGACCACGCCCCGCAGTGCCTGTGAAATAAGCGGCGGAACTGGTCTGGATGTCATAGAGGGGGTTGCACTGGTCATCAACCGCAACGGCATGAATGTTACCAAGAACTTTGTGCGTGGCGCGGAAGAGGCCCTGAGCATCGCTATCCGGGCCGATGTTGATGGTGCCATCTTGAAAAGAGGAAGTCCGTCCTGTGGCACCGGGACCATCCATGATGGTACCTTCACTCATAAAATGATTGCTGGCGACGGGGTGACCACCGCTATGCTCAAACAGCATGGATTCCAGGTTTGGAATGAGGAGGATTACCTCCGCGAAAAGGGAGTGTGCACCAGCATTGAAAGCAGTTAGTCTTTTTTCCGGGGGGCTGGATTCGTTATTGGCCGTGTGTCTCATGCAGGACCAAGGCATTGAGGTGGTCGCAGTTAACTTCGTTTCACCTTTTTTTGGCGCCGAGCCGGCCAACCGCAAGGCGGCAGCCCAACTGGGAATTGAGTATCATGAACTCGATATCGGAACTGAGTATATGGATGTATTGAAGAAACCCGTTTATGGGTACGGCAAGAACTTCAATCCCTGTATCGACTGCCATGGCTTCATGCTCAACCGGGCCGGCCGGTTCATGGAGGAAATCGGGGCATCGTTTCTGGTTACCGGTGAGGTGGTGGGCGAACGGCCCATGAGCCAGAACAAATCAGCTCTGCAGCAGGTGGAGAAGCTGTCCGGTTACAAGGGCCTGGTACTGCGGCCTCTTTCAGCCCGGTTGCTGGAACCAACCATCCCGGAGCAGGAAGGCTGGGTGGATCGCAGCCGCCTGTTGGATATCAGCGGGCGCAGCCGTTCCCGCCAGATGCAGCTGGCCGAACACTATGGTATAAAAGAATACCCCACCCCGGCCGGTGGCTGCCTGCTGACCCAGGAGAACTATTCCCGGCGACTGCGTCGGATTTTGGCCGTGAAGCCGGAAATCGCGGTAGACGAACTGGCGATTTTAAAGACCGGGCGGCACTTCTATCTTAGCGAAGGTGAACTGCTGGTAGTAGGCCGCAACCACAACGAGAATGAACAACTGCAGAAAATAGCCCGCAGCCATGATTACCTAATCAAGGTAACCGACCGGCCCGGGCCCCTAGGTCTGTTGAGATTGTTCGATGCCGATAAGACTCCGGATCTTTTGACGGCCGCATCCATAGTAGCCCGTTATAGTGATGCCCGCGACCTGGACAGCACCCGGGTATCAATATCCCCACCCGACAGCCTGGAGCCCATTTTGTTATCGGTTCGTCCCTGCCAGCCGGAGGAAGTCCCGCCCTCCGTCTAGGCTCCCCCATCCCTGAAGATGTTCAGATCGATGACCTCAAACATGGCCTTATAGCCGTTTTTATTGGGATGGGCTCCATCCGGGAGGAGCAGTTCGGAACGAATTTTGCCTTCCGGATCGAAATAGGCGGCGGCAAAATCGATAACCGGCAAATCATTTTCCCGGGCATAGTTTTTTATCCAGGTGCGGATCCGGTCCAGCCTGCGCTCTACCTCCCGGTGATCGATGGCGGTAGGGGTA
>JAKJCH010000104.1:0-5771 GCA_022706565.1 Bacillota bacterium
GGGTCAGATTCTGGTCTTGACTGCCGAAGAAAACAACAGTGCCAATCCGGTAACCAAAATGCTGCAGAAACATGCCCGGGTCATCAACATCAAGCCTCTGGCGGCTAGGGATCTGGAAAAATGGAGCCTGGAGGAACTGGAAAAACGCGGGGTAAGGGTTGCCCCCCCCGTGCTGAATCGGATCTCAAGCAGTGGCCAGGATATGTATTACCTCGAGAATATGTTTGACAAGCTGTCACTGCTGAATCGGGAGGAATTATGGAACGTGGCGGAAATCGATGCGCATTTGGACAGCTGCCAGGAGATAAGTGTATTTAAACTCATCGATGCTTTGCTGAATCGTAATGTCAGAGCCTCGCTGGACGCATTCAGTCAATTGATGGAGCAAGGGCAATCCCATCTCATGATACTGGCCATGATTATCCAGCAGTTTGTCACCTACAGCAAAGTGAAGTTCTATATCGAAGCTGACTACGACATTCCCCGGATAGCTCAAGCTACCGGATTCAAGGATTTTTCCATCCGGAAGATGCGGGACAAATCCTCCAAATTCAGCCCGGAGGAGGTCCGCAGGGTCTTTGAAATACTCTTGGAAGTTGATACTACCTTCAAGAGCGCCAGCAAGGATCCCCGCATCGTTATGGAAACCCTGCTGGTGGATATCTGCAGCCGCTTATAGAGGAACTAATAGGGGCATTAATAATCCCTCAGGTATATGGGAGTTGCGTTGACATACAAAAACCCGCTCGGTTGAGCGGGTTCCATTTAGAAGCTCTTATTTTGCCAGCGCGTTGAATTTCTTGGTCAGCCGCGACTTTTTCCGGGCGGCGTTGTTTTTGTGTAATATTCCCTTGGACACGCTTTTATCTATCAGGGAGGTTGCCTGCAACAGTTTTTCCCTGCTGGTATCCATGTCATCGCCCGCCAACGACAGTTCGAATCCCTTGATACTGGTCTTCAGAGAACTCTTGTAAGCCTTATTTCTGACCCTGGCTTTCTCTGCATTTCGGGCTCTTTTAGCAGGAGTCTTGCTTTTTGCCACTCTTTCACCTCCTTGGATATTTAAAGCTAACAGAGATACTATATCACTCTGGATTATTATTTGCAATGCTCAAGGCATAGCTTTTTTTTGCTGGCGGTATACTAGTCAGAGAATGTTCTCGTCTTGTCCCACTTTTTTGTTCTATTTGCAGTTGATTGGAATAGAATTTATCAGCACTGGGCAGCGAGGTGAGAGCATTGCGAAGGCGAAACTTCCTTTCCTTTCTTAAAGGAATTGTGTTTGTACAGATTTTTTTGGTAGTCATAATAGTAGGTTTGAGCATGGACCTCAACCGCAAGTACACAGAAGGGGTGCAATTCCTGAGCTTCGAAAGTCTTCTCTGGCCGTTCTCCGGCGTGCAAATCACAGAAAGACAGGCTGAAATGCTGCTGCAGGAGAACAACGTCCTGATGGCCGGGTTGGACAACTCTCCCGGCCGGATGCTGGATGAGGGCTACGGTGCTCCCACGGCTCCGGAAAAAATGCTCAGCGCCCATATTCAGGCTTTGGCGTTCGCGGAAAATCCCCAGGCCGATGACGCCGTTGATCCGGAGGAGGATCTGAGTATGGCGGCGAAAGAGACTGAAGAAGCTGAGGAAACGGGGGTGGTTGATCCTGAAACGTTGGCGCGTTTGCAGAAAAGCCAGGTTTTCTTGTATTGTACCCACAGTGGTGAAACCTACATTCCTAATAGCGGTAAGGCGCGCTTGGATGGTAAACGCGGTCTGATAAACCAGGTGGCCGCCACTCTGGAGAAATCATTTCAGGAAATCGGTTTACCAGCCCAGTTCATAGATACCGTCCATGATACCGATTACAACAAGAGCTATACCAAGTCCCGTGAGACGGTGACCAAAATAGTAAAGGCCAATAAGAATATTATCGGTCTGTTCGATATTCACCGTGACAGTATACCCGGGGAAGGCAAGGCCTCCACCATAACTGTCAATGGCAAGAAGTGTGCCCGTATCCTGATTGTGGTAGGGACCAACGAACGTAAGCCGCATCAGCATTGGAAGGAGAATTACGCCTTCGCGGAAAAGATCTACAAGGCGGGGGAAGAGATGTATCCCGGTCTTATCAAAGGAGTAGTCACCAAGTCCGGAACCTACCACCAGGAATACCACCCCCGCGCATTGCTGCTGGAATTTGGCAGTGATACCAACAATCTGGAAGAGGTTAGCCGGAGTGCTCAATTATTTGCCGAGATTTTGGTGGAAGTAGTGAAGGAGGGCGATTAGGAATGTGGGTGAGATTGGGCCGGTTTTCTCTGGTTCTGGTGACAGTGGTTTTGGCTGGTTTGGGCCTCACCTTGTCAGCCCAGGGCATAAACAGCTTGACATTGAATCAGCCACCCTTAGTGATGGTACAATTTGGTGACGATGTTATCCATGTACAAGCGCTGGGAGAAAGCTTAAGCATAAACGGGCAAACCATTGAGGAAACAGAACATAGGCTGGGTCAAACGCTGCAGAGGCAGGCTTGGAGGGTGTTACGGCAAATGGGACAGGCCATAGCTGAGTTTACCCAACTGGTATACTGAGGCTGGCCAGTTTAAAACCGATCCGATCGGTCAGCCCGATCGGTCAGCCGGTCGGATCTTCATTTGCGCTCTTTAATGCCTTGGTACAGGACCAGAACCACCAAGATGAGGGCGCCGGCTAGTCTCAGCAGTGAGCCTACCGCCGGGTTCAGGTTTTCTAATCCCAATCCGGAAAAATAGAGCAATACCCCAAGGCCAACCACCAACTGCTGAGTGCGGCTGTCCTTTAACACCGGCCAGTTGATAGAAATATAAAAACCCACCAAAACTGCAGGCAGCAGAAAAGTCAGCAAGACATCGGACATATCCAGATATCACCTCCATTTCTCTCAATCCATAATACCAGAAGACAGTGAAAATTAAAAATCTCCCCCCTCAACTGGCCGATTGTAGACGATGGCGTTGATAGGGTATAATGAAGGGCGTTAAACTGGACTTATGCAATTCTGATGGAGGTTGCTTGATTGCAGGAGCGAATAAGAAATTTTAGCATTATTGCCCATATCGACCACGGCAAATCTACCTTGGCTGATCGCCTGCTGCAGATTACGGGTGCCTTAACCGCCAGGGAGATGCGGGAACAGTTCTTGGATAAGATGGACCTGGAGCGGGAGAAGGGGATCACCATTAAACTGCAGCCGGTGCGTCTTAATTATACGGCCCGCAACGGACAGACCTATATCCTCAATCTGATCGATACCCCCGGCCACGTGGATTTTGCCTATGAGGTATCCAGAAGTCTGGCGGCGTGCGAAGGAGCCTTGCTGGTAGTGGATGCTTCCCAGGGTATAGAAGCCCAAACCTTAGCCAATGTCTACATGGCCATGGATATGAATCTGGAGATAATCGGAGTGGTCAACAAGATAGACCTTCCCGGGGCCGAACCGGAAACGGTAAAGCAGGAGATGGAGAACGTACTGGGATTGGACCAGTCCGAGATTATTCCAATATCGGCTAAACTGGGCATAGGGATCGAGGATGTTCTAGAGGCCATTGTGGAAAGAATACCGCCTCCCAAGGCTGATCTGCAAGGGGAGATGCGGGCTTTGATATTCGATTCCTATTTTGACGCTTATAAAGGGGCCATTTCCTACATCCGGATGGATTCAGGGGAATTACGCAAGGGTGATATAATCCGGATGATGTCTAGCGGGAAGGATTTTGAGGTTACCGAGATAGGGGTGTTATCACCTTTTATGACGGCGGTGGAGAGCTTGAAGGCCGGGGAGGTAGGTTACCTGGCGGCCGCCATAAAGAATGTAACCGACACTAAGGTTGGCGATACCATAACTCTGGCGGCGAATCCAGCCCGGCAACCCCTGGAAGGTTACCAAGAGGTTAAACCGGTGGTGTTTTGTGGTTTGTATCCGTTGGAGAATAATGATTTCGAACGGTTGCGGGATGCCCTGGAAAAACTGAAATTGAATGATTCGTCGCTGGTCTACGAACCCGAGTCCTCCGACGCGTTGGGACTGGGCTTCCGGTGCGGATTCCTGGGTCTGCTGCACTTGGAAATAGTAAAAGAGCGGTTGGAACGCGAGTATGACCTGACTCTGATGGCTACTGCCCCCAGCGTGATATATCGGTTGATATTGACTGACGGGACCGAGATTTCGGTTCGCAACCCCAGTCATTGGCCTGATGCGCAGCGAATCGGCCAAGTCATGGAGCCTTTTGTCAAGGCTTCCATAATGGTACCTAACGAATATGTCGGTCCGATAATGGAGCTTTGCCAGGAGAAGCGCGGTCAATTCATAAACATGGAATACCTGACCCCGCACCGGGTGGTACTTAGCTATAGTCTTCCCCTAGCGGAAATTCTGGTGGATTTTTTTGATGGACTGAAATCGAGAACCAGGGGTTATGCTTCTCTGGACTATGACATGCGGGGATATGAAGCATCGGATCTGGTGAAACTGGATATTATGCTAAACGGGGAGACGGTTGATGCCTTGAGTACCATTTGCCATAAGGACAAAGCGTACTATCGCGCCCGAGCCCTGGTGGAGAGATTGCGCCGCATCATTCCCCGCCAACTGTACGAGGTGGCTATCCAAGCCTCCATAGGCAACCGGGTAATTGCCCGAGAGTCGGTAAAAGCCATGCGTAAAGACGTGCTGGCCAAATGCTATGGCGGGGATATTACCCGTAAGAAAAAACTGCTGGAAAAACAAAAGGAAGGCAAAAAGCGCATGAAGCAAATCGGGCGGGTGGAAGTTCCCCGCGATGCTTTCATGTCCGTAATGGAAATTGACGGTGACAAGAAATCCTAATTCAATGGGGATCTATGTGCACATCCCGTTCTGCCTGAGCAAATGCAGTTACTGCGATTTCTACTCCCTGCCCACCGACGATGCCGAGCTGTTCGACCAATATTCCAGCTGCCTGGTGGAGGAATTGACCCGGCGGGCGGCCGATTACCGACTCCCCTTCGCCAGCATTTATCTCGGCGGCGGTACCCCCAGCCTCCTGGCACCAAAGCATATCGAGCGCATTATAGATACCATCTATAAATGCTATCAAGCCGGCAACGATCCAGAAATTACTCTTGAAGTAAATCCGGCCACCGTAGACCGACAGGATTTGGAGGATTTCCGCCGGGTTGGCATTAATCGTCTATCCATAGGTGTACAGAGTTTTATCAACCGCGAGCTAAAAATTTTAGGGAGAATGCACGACAGCCAGCAGGCCAGTCAATGCATAGATTGGTCTCATCAGGCCGGTTTTGACAATGTCAGCGTGGATTTGATTTATGGAATACCCGGACAGAATAAGGAGGACTGGCTGGCCAGCCTGATTCAGGCCGTGAATCATGAGCCGCAGCACATCTCAACCTATTTGCTGCAACTGGAACCGGACGTACCGTTGGCCCGCCGGATCGTTTCAGGGGCCTTGGCGATGCTGAATGATAAAGAGGAATCGGACCTTTATTATCTGGCTCGGGATTATCTATTGGAGGCGGATTACCAGCATTATGAGTTGTCCAATTATGCCCATAGAGACCGAAAAAGTCAACATAATATGGGCTATTGGGGAGTCTGTCCTTATTTGGGAGTAGGAGTAGGAGCGGTCAGCTTCGATGGCCGGCAGCGCAGCATGAATTCCCCTCCCTTGGTAGAATACCTGATCGCTTTATCGCATTCAGTTCTGCCGCGCCGGCAAATACTGGAAACCATGGGCCGTCGT
>JAKJCH010000104.1:5817-6162 GCA_022706565.1 Bacillota bacterium
AATGGGATTGCGGCTGGTGGAGGGGATTGAACCGGGAGCACTATGTCGAAGGTTCGGGAAGGATATCTGGCGGCCTTTTCAAGTAACCATCGACCGTTTGGCATCCCAGGGTTTATTAGTCGTCGAGCCAGACAGGATCTATTTGCCTCCCCAGGTTTATTTCATTTCCAACGCGGTATTTAGAGAGTTTGTGGATTGATACTATAGCTTGACAAGCGATGGTGCAAATGCTATTTTTTAAGAAACTGTTTTTAGCACTCGATTCGGGAGAGTGCTAACAGGCTGGGTGAGTTTATGGAACTTACGGAAAGACAAAGACGAATACTCGAATCCATCATAAAGGAC
>JAKJCH010000105.1 GCA_022706565.1 Bacillota bacterium
GCATACATCTTGGCAGCCCTAAGCAGCCGCGCGCCCAGGCCTTTATCCTGGTCCGCCCGTTCCCGGTCGATCTGGGCCAGCAACTGGTCGGAAACCACACATCCAGGCAGCTGGTTGGCATTCATCATCCGGGCCGCCCCGAAAGGCAGGATGTAAATATTACCGATTACCGGCAAGCTGGGGTCGCAACTGCGGATAAACTGCAGAACTTCGTGAAATTTGCGCACGTCGTAGCCCAACTGGGTGACTATGAATCCGGCACCGGCAGCTATCTTCTTCTGCAGCTTGTAATACTGCACCATTAATTCTGCTTCGGTGGACTTGAAAGGAGATACCACCGCCCCGGTCAGGAATTGGCTGGGCTGGGGCTTGGCCTGGGAAGAGGATACCAGCCGACCTTGATTCATCGCCCCTGTCATCTCCAGAACGTGGACCGGGTCCAGGTCGAAAACCGGCTTGGCCCGCCCCTTAAATCCACCGGTGGGATAGTCCCCGCTCATCACCAGCAGATTTTGCACCCCGGCCCGGTCCAGAGCGTACAGCTCGGACTCGATCTGATTGCGGTTCTTGTCCTTGCAGGTAAAATGAACGAGCGGTTCGATGCCCAGGGCGAGTATCTCTGCGCCCAAGAAGGATGCAGACAGGGCTGGCCTTCCCCCCGGATTATCAGTAATAGCCAGAGCATGAACCAATCCTTCCTGGGCCGCCTCCTGCGCAGCCCGGATCACATCGGTCTGGGCTTTCTCGCGGGCTCCCCGGCCGGGAACCATTTCCCAGGTCACTGAAAACGTATCTATGTCCAATAACGAATCCCTGAATCGATTGCTGATTTTCTTCCCCTCCCCTGAAGAAGTTACCCCGGTCAGACACGTACTAAACGTCCCAACGTACAGTCCCGAACAGCGGGTCGCCGAACCGCCCGGTCCGGGACATCTATTGCATTATATCATAATCCTTCCTGCATATTTTGACCGCACCCTATCTGGTCCGGGTGCGGCCGACCTCCATATTTGCTATCATAAGCAGGAAACCAATTGTGATGCAAAGGATGGTTATGATGATTAAACCGGTTAAGTCGCCTTTCATCTTTGATGGTGCCATGGGCACCTATTATGCCAGTGTTGCCCCCAATCCTTTGAGCAACTGTGAGCTGGCCAATCTGTTTGATCGCAACACAGTAATAAAAATCCACCGGGAATATATCGAAGCCGGCTGCCAGGCCATCAAAACCAATACCTTTGGGGCCAACCGGGCCAGCCTGGGTTGTAATGCCGAGACCCTGGCCACCGTCATCCAGCAGGGTTACGATCTGGCTATGGAAGCGGCAGAGGGAACTGGCATTCAGGTCTTTGCCGACATCGGCCCGCTGCCGGCCGAGGATGACGCCGATCGCTGGGAAGAATATCGGGAAATCGTGGACCTGTTCCTGGAACGGGGGGCAGCCAACTTCCTATTTGAAACCTTCAGCAGCGAGGAGTACCTGGCCCCCCTCTCCCGTTATATCAAAGAGAGGAATCCGGAAGCCTACGTCATGGTTTCCTTCGCGGTATCACCCGAAGGGCTGACCCGCTTGGGAAAATCGGGCCGGCAGTTGCTGGATAGCCTGCTCCATGTCCCTACTATAGACTCGGTGGGTTTCAATTGTTATTCGGGACCGTCCCACCTGCGGGAGTATATGAAAGGACTATCCTTTGGAAATAAGACCATCTCTATCATGCCCAATTCCGGTTATCCGGCTTTGATCAACAACCGTACCTTCTTCCAGAGTAATAAGGAGTATTTTGCTGACCAGATGCTGGAGGCGGCCCGCCAGGGGGTGACCATTCTGGGCGGATGCTGCGGTACCACCCCGGACTATATCCGGGAGATGGTAGTCCGGCTGGCATCATTCTCCCCTGACAAGATCGCTGCCAGAACCCCCCTTGAAAAACCCCGTCCGCAGAGAGAGCCCCTGCCCAACCAGCTGCTGGAGAAAATGGCCCAGGGTGAAAAGATCATCGCGGTTGAACTCGACCCTCCCATCGACACCGATATCGACTTCTTCATGGCCAGCGCCCGCCACTTGAAGGAGCAGGGGGTGGACGCCATCACCATCGCCGATTCCCCCCTGGCCCGAGCCCGGGTGGACAGCAGCCTGATGGCCTGCAAGCTGAAGCGCGAACTGGGCATAACCCCCCTGCCCCACCTAACCTGCCGGGACCGTAACATCAACGCCACCAAGGCTTTGCTGCTGGGTCTGAACATCGAGGGAATAAATAATGTCCTGGTGGTTACCGGCGATCCAGTCCCCACCGCCCAGCGGGATGAGGTAAAGGGGGTTTTCAGCTTCAATTCGGCCGTGTTGGCCCGCTATATCAGCAATTTCAACCAGACCGCTTTCGCCTCACCGTTCAATATCTGTGCAGCACTAAATGTTAATGCCCGCAACTTCGCCCACGAACTGCAGCGCGCCCATAAAAAGGTGGAAAACGGGGTGACCATGTTCCTGACCCAACCGGTGCTGAGTTCTACCGCGGTTGAAAATCTGCAGATTGCTCGCCGGGAATTGACGGTCCGCCTCTTGGGCGGCATTATACCCATCGTCAGCCATAAGAATGCCTGTTTTATGAACAATGAAATAGCGGGTATAAGAGTGGCCGAGGACATCGTGGAACAATACCAGGGCCTCTCCAAAGAAGCAGCCAGCGTCCTGGCAGTGGAGATTTCCGCCCGATTCGCCGAGGAGATATATCCTTATGTGGACGGATATTACCTGATAACACCCTTCAAACGGATCGACCTGATTACAGCCATAATGGCCCGTATCCGCGCCCTGGACCTGCAGTATCATGGGGGCGGTTCGAGACCACTGTAAAACTCCATTTTGTTGATATGAGGTGTGCATAAATATAAGTGCTTCCACGCTGTCGCTTAACGTCCGCCAGTGTATTATGCATACCACCAGCAATTCTTAGCATTCCAGTCTTCTGTGAGGGTCTTTTACTACGCTGGCATCTGGCTCTGCCAGATCCCTCACTGCGTGATTAGACCCTTCATCTCGTTCACGTTAACATTCAATGAGACTCTTCGCTGCGCTCAGAGTGGCTTTCTTAGCATCCTGAGAAAAAGCCTTTGTCGCCTCAACACCACCACAAAAAGAGGGTTTCAGTCCGAAGTCCGAAACCCTCTTAATACCTGTTCACTGTTAATTAAAAACCTGAGTCCACGGATTGCAGTTGCTGCCCCGCCCCGCTGAGTAACAATACCGACTCGGTGTTTACATATTCTTTATTAATTCATCGGCAAACTGGGAACATTTGACCTCGGTCGCTCCCTCCATCAAACGAGCGAAGTCGTAGGTGACCACCTTGCTGGCGATGGTTTTCTCAATAGCCGCGGTGATCAGATCAGCGGCCTCGAGCCAGCGCAGGTGCTTGAGCATCATCACTCCCGACAGGATCACTGAACAAGGATTTACCTTATCCAAGCCGGCGTATTTGGGCGCCGTCCCATGGGTGGCCTCGAATACGGCGTGGCCGGTAATATAATTGATGTTGGCTCCAGGGGCGATGCCGATGCCCCCTACTTGAGCGGCCAGGGCGTCGGAAATATAATCCCCGTTCAGGTTGAGGGTGGCCACCACATCAAATTCACGCGGCCGGGTCAGGATCTGCTGCAGGAAGATGTCAGCGATGGCGTCCTTGATAATCAGCTTGCCGGCCTTTTCTGCCTCCGCCTGGGCTTTATCGGCAGCCTCCGCGCCCTTCTCGTCCTTGATGCGGTCATATTCATCCCAGGTGAAGACCCGGTCTCCATATTCCTGCTCGGCTACCTCGTAACCCCACTGTTTGAAGGCGCCTTCAGTGTATTTCATGATATTGCCCTTGTGCACCAGGGTGACGCTCCTACGGCCTTCACTCAGGGCGTAGTCGATGGCAGCCCGCACCAGCCGTTTGGTCCCCTCTTCAGAAACCGGCTTTATACCCAAGCCAGAGCTGCCCGGAAAGCGAATCTTGTTGACCCCCAGGTCCTCCTGCAGGAACTTAAGCAGTTTTTCCGCCTGTTCCGAACCTTGCGGGTATTCGATGCCGGCGTAGATATCCTCGGTGTTCTCCCGGAAGATAACCATATCTACATCCTCAGGATGTTTGACCGGCGAGGGCACGCCCTGGAAATACTGGACCGGCCGCAGGCAGGTGTAGAGATCCAGGCTCTGCCGCAGGGCCACGTTGAGCGAGCGGATGCCTCCCCCGATGGGGGTGGTCAGGGGGCCTTTAATGGCGATTATATATTCGTTGATAGCATCCAAGGTGGCCTGGGGCAGCCATTCACCGGTCAGGTTAAAAGCCTTCTCTCCAGCCAGTACTTCTTTCCATACGATGGATTTCTGGCCGTCATAGGCCTTGGCTACCGCGGCATCAATGACCCGCGATGCTGCCGCCCAGATATCCGGGCCTGTCCCATCCCCAATTATAAAAGGAATGATGGGGTGGTCGGGAACATTAAGCACCCCGTCCTTAACAGTGATCTTTTCTCCCATTACTTCAGCCACGCTAATCCTCCTTGTTGGTATACGATCTTCTTGGCGGAACCAGCCGCCCTTTTAGCCAGCCTGGTTTCGTTTCAGTTCAGCCAGATAGCCTTTGTAAATATAGGCCATTTCCTTATCGAACAGGGAACGTTTCTTATCGATAGCCATCTGCCGGCAACGCGCCAGGATCTCCTGGGCATCTTCATCGCTGAGCTCAACCCCGTATTCCATGAACTTGGATTTAATGGCGGCTGAACCAGAGTGTTTGCCGATCACGATCTGTCTCTCCAGGCCCACTTCCTCAGGCCGAAAAGCCTCATAGGTCAAGGGGTTCTTAAGCACCCCGTCACCATGGATGCCCGATTCATGAGCAAAGATATTCAACCCGACGATGGGATTGTTGAGTCCCAAATCCCGACCGGAGGCCTGGGCTACATACATAGCCACCTCCCGGAGCATGGTGGTGTCATAGGTGACACCGATCTTCAGCAGGTGCTTGATACCCATGATGACTTCCTGCAGGGAGGCATTGCCGGCCCTTTCACCTAGTCCATTGACGGTGACCCCGACATGGTTGGCCCCGGCATATATTCCGGCCAAGGTATTGGCGGTGGCCATGCCGAAATCGTTGTGAGTATGCATCTCGATATCCAATCCCACTGCATCATGCAGGGTCTTGATGTACCGGAAGGTCTTCATCGGGTCCAGGATTCCCACCGTATCGCAATAACGCAGCCGGTCGGCCCCGGCATGTTTGGCAATCAGGGCGAATTCAGTCAGATATTCCAAATCCGATCGGGACGCGTCCTCGGCATTGACCGAGACATACAGCCCGTTGTCCTTGGCAAACTTGACCGCGTCGGACATGCGGCGCAGGACATCCTCGCGGGTGGTCTGCAGTTTATGCTCGATATGGATATCCGAGGTGCTGATAGAGATCGCTACCGCATCTACGCCGCAGGTGATGGACTCTCTGATGTCGTTGATTACCGCCCGGTTCCAGGCCATAATGCTGGACTTGAGCCCCAGCCTGACAATCTCTTTGATGCAGTCCTTTTCAAATCCGCCCATCACCGGTATGCCAGCCTCGATCTGGTCGACACCGATCTGATCCAGGTAACTGGCGATGCGCACCTTTTCATCGTTGGAAAAAACCACTCCGGCGGTTTGCTCCCCGTCGCGGAGGGTTGTATCCACCACCCGTATCTTGACGTCCGGTTCCAGGAACCAGTCTCGGTTAATTAATGTCCAAGTCATATTAATTCCCCCTACCCCTCTGTATTTCAAATTTCCATTTGGTTTTCCCGATTAGGCTATTATATGTCATCCAGTGTCTTCTTGAGCAGCTCATTGACCAGAGCCGGGTTGGCTTGACCCTTGGTAGCCTTCATGATCTGGCCCACGAAGAAACCCATCGCTTTGCCCTTACCGCTCTTGTAGTCCTCCACCACCTTGGGATTGGCCTTTACAATATCTTCTATCAGCGGCTGCAAGGTATCGGCGTCAGAAATCTGTACCAGTCCCTTTTCCTTGATGACCTCCTGGGGCTTTTGCCCGCTGTTAAACATCTCCTCGAAGACTGTTTTG
>JAKJCH010000106.1 GCA_022706565.1 Bacillota bacterium
GCTTATGGATTTGCCATGGCCAGCAATTATAATGCGCGTCCCTTGCCGGCTGAGGTGCTGATTACCAGCAGCGGCAATGTTCGTTTAATCAGAAGAGCCCAAACCCTGGATGACCTTTGGTGGTAGCTCAACCAACTGTAAATCTGGCAATCCTTGAGAGGCGTAACCCGCCTCTCCTTCATTTATTATTAGAAACGCTGCAGATAGCCCTGGATATATTTCTTCACTGCTCCGGCCGGTTGGTAAATCCCGAAATGACCTTCACATAGAATATCGGCCTCCAGGTCCAGCAGCAACTGCATCGATTTCCGCCACTGTTGCATATCCGAACCCCATTCCTTACTGAAGGGGCCGTGAATATCCTGACCAAAAAGCACTCGCTGGCCGGCGATGTCGGTGTAAACTGAGATACCGCCCGTAGTGTGGCCGGGCGTATGCAGGCAGGTCAGTTCCAGACCCCCCAAGGAGATCTTTTCCCGAGCCCCGGTTAGCACCTTGTCCACCACCACCTTATGGTAATGCACCCTGTACCAGGAAGCAGCAGTCAGGTGAGGCAGGCCGTCCTGGATAGCCGGCAGCTCCATTTGATGGGCTACCACCTGTGCCTGCAGGCGGTCCTGCAGCTCCTTCAGCCCTCCAATGTGATCGATGTGGCCATGGGTAGCGATTATATATTTGATCGTTTGGGGGTTTACTCCCGCCCGGCTGATATTATCAATTATCCGGGCCGTGCTCTTGCCGGCTCCAGCGTCGATCAGGGCCGCCTCCTGTCCCCCGTCCACCAGGTACACGCAGCAGTCGTCGGGGTCTGACCAGCGTCCCCCGCCTACTTCGTACACTCCCGGACATACTTCCGCCTTAGGCTTCATAACGTCGCCCCCTCCTTCTGTTCTGCCCCTATTTTCGCACACCTTCCCGGTCGCTTCAATTTTCTGTTTTCTCCCATCTCAAAACGTAGTATGGTTATGGTATCGACCATTCTTATCATTACAACCTAAGGAGCATTTTTATGGCCACAAATCCCAGTTATGAGATCATGGCCACCTATGAGGCTTTGATCAGCAGCCCCTATATGGCTTTGGTCATCGTAGACAAACAGGGTATCATCACCTTGATGAACGACACCTTCCTGGAAAGCCTGGAGTTGACCCTGGAGGACGTCGTGGGCCGGCATGTCCTGGAGATACTGCCGCATTCCAAGTTGCCGGAGATATTGGCTACAGGGCGGGTGGACAAAGCCGATATCTGGCCCATAAGAGGCAACGATACCATTGTCACCAGGATTCCCATAGTCAAAGACGGCGAAATAATCGGGGCCATCGGCCAAAGCTTGGCCTTGGATATGTCCGGTGCCAAGATATTCATGAAGAAACTCGAGGAGCACCTGAAGGAGTTCGATACCTTTATCGAAGGACTGATCGAGAGCCCTTACCTGATCTATGTAATCATCAACCGGGATTGCCGCATTACGGCTATGAACCAGACCTACCTGGATATTCTGAAGATGAAGCGGGAGGATGTAATCGGCCGCCATATTCATGACATCACTCCCAATTCCTTACTGCCCGACATCATACGCACCGGACGGATCGACAAAGCTGATGTCTGGCCTATCCGGGGTCATGACACTATTGTCACCCGGCTCCCCATCAAGCGGGATGGCAAGATTGTAGGGGCCATCGGTCAGAGCCTGTTTATGGACCGCTCCGGAGCTATGGCGCTCATGGATAAGCTGCAGGAGACCGAACAGGAATTCGCCACTATTCTGGAGGGACTAATCGAAAGTCCTTACATGGTGTATGTGATTGTAAATAAAGACGGGTACGTTACGGCCATGAACCAGACCTATATCGATATCCTGGGCTATACCAAAGAACAGGTAATCGGCGCTCATATCCTTGACATATCGCCTACTTCTGAACTACCGGAGGTACTCACCACGGGCAGAGTCGATAAAGCCGATATATTCATGATCAAAGGGCGTGAAACTATTGTTACCCGGTTGCCAATCATCAAGAACGGCGAAATCATAGGTGCCATCGGAAAAAGCCTGTTCTTGGATATGTCGGGGGTACGCATCCTGACCAACCGGATTCAGGAGACAGAAAAGGAACTCAGTATATATAAGGAAGAGGTACGCAGCTTTTACCGGGCACGCTGGCAGTTCCCCAATCTCATCGGTCAGTGCCCCGAATTCCTGGAGGTTAAATCCCTGGCCGAGTCTGTTTCCCAAACCAACAGTACCTTGCTGATAACCGGTGAAAGCGGCACCGGAAAAGAGCTTTTTGCACAGGCTATTCATAATGCCAGCTCCCGTGGCTGCAATCCTTTCATACGCATCAACTGCGCTGCTCTTCCTGATAACCTGCTGGAGTCGGAGTTGTTCGGCTATGAAGACGGCGCCTTTACCGGCGCGCGCAAAGGCGGCAAACCAGGTAAATTCGAGCTGGCTAAAGGGGGAACCATTTTGCTGGATGAGATCGGTGACATGCCGTTGTTGATGCAGACCAAACTTCTTTCCGTTCTGCAGGAGAGGTCGGTGGAGCGAGTGGGCGGAACAACGCCCATACCGGTTGACGTGAGAGTCATAGCCGCCACCAACCGTAACCTGGAAGAAATGATACGACAGAATCGGTTCCGCCAAGATCTCTATTACCGCCTGGATGTGGTCCGGCTGGCCCTCCCTCCCCTGCGCCAACGCCGCCCCGACATCCCATTGCTGGTCAGATATTTTGTTAATGTTCTCAACAACGATCTCAAAACCGATATCAGGGAAATACATCCCAGCGCAATCGGTTTACTGCAGGAATACGATTGGCCGGGCAATGTACGGGAGCTTTACAATCTGCTGGAGCAGGCTATCAATCTGGCCCGTATGCGGGGACATCAACAGTTGACCACCCGTCATTTCCCGTCCCTGACTCAAAGACTGGCTTCTCACGAAGCAATTGCCGGACACAATTTGAACGAGACGGTGGAGGAAGTGGAAAAGCGGATGATCCAGGAAGCCCTGCACGAGAATGGCGGCAACAAATCCCGCACCGCCAAACAACTTGGTATCCATAGTTCCGCATTATATCGCAAACTGGCTAAATATAACCTAAACTAAGAGTGTTCACCTGTTTTAGGATACTCGGTCTCCTATTTCGGGAGAGCTTCACAAGCCGGACCTGACCGACCTTTTAGCCCGACCAGACCATTTGCATCTCCTCAGACTCTTCGTGAGCACACCTTATTACACTGGTTGCCCTCTTGGAATATATCCCTTTGAAAACTCATCATACCGGCCTTTTCATGCTCATGACAATTCCGCCTGGAACCACTGGCACGAAATTTGCTCCAATAAAGAGGGAAAACCCGGCAGATGTTTTCTGCCTGAATCTTAGATGCGATTTTCTAAAAGGAATCATCGCATTAATGTCAGGAGGTGATAGGCCTAAGTCTGTGTATTCCATTAGGGGCGGATTGCCAAATCCACATACAGTTCTCTCTGTTGTGTCAAGGTTAGCAGGAATATTTGAGGAGGGTCTGAAATGGAATTGAATGAGGTAGTCATAGTCAGCGCTTGTCGTACCCCGATAGCAAAATTCATAGGTTCTTTAAAGGATTTTACCGGCAAGGAACTGGCCATCATCGCTGGCAAAGAAGCAGTGAAGAGGGCCGGGATTGAGGCTGGCATCATTGATGAACTGGTTTTGGGTCAGGTTTACCCTCATTTTCAAGGTTCTCTTCCCTCGCGGCAGGTGGCCATGGCCGTAGGGTTGCCGGTTTCCAGCAACGCCTGCAATGTAAACCAGAATTGTGCTTCTGGCATGCGCGCTCTGGAGATAGCTGCCGATCATATCATGCTAGGTAAAACGGACATCGCCCTGGTAATCGGTACCGAAAGCATGACCAACGCGCCGTATATGATGAACAAGGCCCGGGTGGGATTTAGAATGGGACCGGGTAGTGTGGAGGACGCTATGCTATATGACGGGCTGGTAGATATGCTGGTGCCTGGACATATGGGATTGACAGCTGAGAATGTGGCCGCCAAATACGGCATCACCCGCGAGGAGTGTGATATCCTGGCTCTGAGCAGCCACCAGAAGGCCACTGCCGCCAATCAAAATGGCATTTTCGACCGCGAAATCGTCCCAGTTGAAATAAAGACCAAAAAAGGAGTCACCTACTTCTCCAAAGATGAGCATATGATTCCAGATGCCAACCTGGAAGTCATGGCCAAACTGCCCCCCGCTTTCAAAAAAGGCGGCGTGGTGACCGCTGCCAATGCTTCCGGTATAAATGATGCGGCCGCCGCAGTGGTGGTTATGTCCAAGAAGAAAGCCATCGAGTTGGGTATCAAACCGTTACTCAAGATGATTACCATAGTCGCCGAAGGCGTGGCGCCGGAAATCATGGGCGTCGGTCCCGCCGTGGCAATTCCTAAAGCGTTGAACAAGGCTAGTTTGAAACCAGAGGACATAGAATACTGGGAAATAAACGAGGCCTTTGCCGCCCAATTCATAGGCGTTGCGCGCATGCTCAAGGAAGAGCACGGTATTGTCTTGGATCCCGAGCGGATCAATCACAATGGCTCTGGAATCGGATTGGGTCACCCGGTCGGCTGCACCGCCCTGCGAATAATCGTATCCCTGTATTATGAAATGGAGCGGCTGGATTTGACTCTGGGCGGCGCAGCCCTCTGTGTAGGCGGAGGATCGGCTATGGCCTCCCTTTGGACGCGGAATATCTAGTGGTATCCCAATTTTTATTGCCCTACGGTAGGAATGCAGCCATTCCAATTATATGATCTCCGTGTTATTGCACCAAGAGTTGCGGCGACTGGTCGCCTGGGATGAAACCAACAGAGGATGCTGCGGTTCCAGTCAGAGAGTCTGATATTAGTAATCACGCCAATAATGAGGCCCCCGCTGACAAAACTCTAGATTTGTCAGCGGGTGCTTGCTTTGCGTATACCTAACAAGAAACCGGATTGGATTAAGCCAGTCGTTATTGACCTGCCTATTATGGTATGTGCTTCTTTATGATCCACTGCTACTTTTTCATGCGGACCAGTATTTACTTATCTAGGAAAGCTTGTGGATAAACAAGCCGCTTCTGAGCTTGGGTTCAAACCAAGTTGATTTGGGGGGCATAATCAATCCGGCATCGGCGATATCCATCAAGTCCTGCACAGTGGTGGGGTACATGGAAAAGGCTACTGCCATGCCCTCATGAACCCGCCGCTCCAATTCCTCCAGCCCGCGTATGCCGCCCACGAAATCAATCCTTTTGTCGGTGCGCGGATCAGCGATACCCAGGATCGGCCCCAGGATACTATTCTGCAATATGGAGACATCCAACCGGGCTACCGGATCCCGGGGGTCATAGCTGTCGGCCTTGGCCTGGAGACGGTACCATTGACCATCCAGATACATACCGAACCAGTGTTTATCCTGCGGCCGGTAGGGCCCGCTGCCCTCATAAGGGGTGATTATGAATTTATCACTCACCCGGGCCAAGAATTCATCCCGGCTCAGGCCATTCAAATCCTTGACCACCCGGTTGTAATCCATTATATAAAGATCCTGATCGGGAAAAATGACCGCCAGGAAACAATTATATTCCTCCTGCCCGGTGTAGCCAGGATTTTTTTCCCGCCGCATCTGTCCGACCCGCACCGCCGAAGCCGAACGATGATGGCCGTCAGCGATATACAGGTAGTCTATCCCGGCAAACAACGCGGTTAGGCGCTCGATAACGGCGTTGTCATCAATGACCCAGATGATATGACGTATGCCGTCATCGGACGTGAAGTCATACAGAGGTTCCCGGGCCACCCAAGCCGCGATAATCTCATTGACCGCACTCTGAGAAGGATAGGTAAGGAAAATCGGGCCGGTATTGGCATCGCAAATGTCCACATGCCTAGTACGGTCCATTTCCTTGTCGGCCCTGGTCAACTCATGTTTCTTGATCACATCGTTTAGGTAATCGTCGATCGAGGCGCAGGCCACCAGACCGGTCTGAGCCCTATCCCCCATGATCTGTCGATAGATATAGTAGCAGGGCTTGGTCTCCTCCATGAAGACACCCTCCGC
>JAKJCH010000107.1 GCA_022706565.1 Bacillota bacterium
TTTGTCAAGGTCGCAAGGTGGCCATAAAAAACCTGCTCCTGAACCAGGGCCTGATCTCCGGGATCGGCAATATCTATGCCGACGAAGCCCTATTCCGGGCCCGGGTGCGGGGTACCCGCCCGGCCGGCAGCCTGACCGAAAGCGAGATAGGACGGCTCCACCGGGCCATAAAAAAGGTGCTCCGGCAGAGCATTGACGAGCAGGGCACCACTTTCCGCGACTACCGGGACGGTTGGAACCAGGAGGGCAACTTCCAGAACTTCCTCAATGTGTATGGCAAAACCGGCCAAGCCTGCCCGGTCTGCGGACGGGCTATCGAAAGGGAGATAATCGGCGGCCGCAGCAGCCACTACTGCGCCCACTGCCAGAAATAAGCAGACCTCACACCTTCCCCCCTATATTCATATAGTAGCAATGAAATGAATATAATCGGGGGAGGGTAACCCTTGGATTTATTGTTGATCGGCCTGTTCGCGCTCGCGGTCAGCGCCGATGGTTTTGCGGTGGGGCTGGCCTACGGGGTCAGGAAAATAAAAATCCCCTTGGTGTCATTGCTGGTCATCTGTATTGCCTCGGCCAGTTCGGTGACGGCAGCCATGCTGCTGGGGCGGGGACTGTCTTCGCTGTTGAGTCCCCTGCTGGCATCGCGCCTGGGAGCCCTCATGATCATTGTCATTGGACTAATATTTTTACTTCAATCCCTGCGCCAGAAGATAAACGCCATTGAAGAGAATGGCAGTGATCCGCTGCTATCCTTGAAGATACGACCTTTAGGTATTATAATCCAGATACTTAAGGAGCCATCCAGCGCCGACTTCGACCACTCAGGGGAGATCGGCACCCGGGAATCGTTTTTCCTGGGCATGGCCCTGGCTATGGATGCATTTGGAGCCGGTATCGGCATCGCCATGGCCGGCTATAATATTTTATTCACTGCCATCGCCGTGGGTATGCTAAAATTTGTATTAGTCGGCAGCGGCCTTTTGCTGGGCCGTAAAGCAGCGCGGGAAGATTGTCAGGGACTGCCTACCGCTCTCACCGCTTTGTTGCTGCTGGCTATAGGTATTTCGGAATTCGTTCGATGAGGACAGAGATGATGATAATCGGTTTGACCGGGGGGATAGCCAGCGGTAAGAGTACCGTTTCCCAGAAGCTGGCCGACCTCGGAGCAGTAATAATAGACGGTGACAAGATCGCCCATAAGATCATGGAGCCTGGCTGGCCTGCTTACGAAGAGGTAGTGAACGAGTTCGGGACAGATATTTTGAATCCGGATCTCACTATTGACCGGGCCAAGCTGGGCGCTATCGTTTTCGAAGACCCGGCCCGGATGAGAGCCCTCAATCGGATAGTACGTCCGTATATATATGAAGCTATCGATAAAGAGATCGAGACCAAGCGTCTGGCCCACCCTAAAGCAGTCCTGGTTCTGGACATACCGTTGCTGTTCGAAGCGCGGCTGGACCTGATTGCCGACCAGGTGTGGGTGGTGTGGGTGGACCGCGAGACCCAGATCAGTCGGCTGATGGCACGGAACTCCATAACCAGGGAGGATGCCATCCGGCGGATCGACTCGCAGATGTCCCTTGATGAGAAGGCCCGCCGGGCACATCTGGTTATCGATAACAACGGCAGTATGGACGATACTCTCCGCCTGGCCACCAAATACTACCTGGATATTCTTCACGACCACCAAATATGATGTTACGACCACTTAATATGATGTTGTAACAACGGCTGGGAGGCTTCCATTTTGCGTCGTTCCAAAAAGTCCCGACTGAGGATATTCCTATGGTTGGCGATAGCTTTGTTTATATTGGTGACCGCGACCTTTCCGCGCTGGATCACCATCTTCTACCCGCGCCCGCACCAGGATCTGGTGTATTCGATGGCGGCTCAATACGATGTCGACCCCTTCCTGGTCTTTGCCATAATCCGGGCCGAGAGCAAGTACCAGACCTGGGCCGAATCGCCCCGGGGCGCCAAGGGGCTTATGCAGATAATGCCGGAAACAGCTGCCTGGATCGCCGACCAGATGAAGATCAAGGGATTTGAAGTGGATGACCTGCATGACCCGAAGGTGAACATCCGCATGGGCTGCTGGTATTTGAACGACATCCAGGAAGAATTCAACGGCAGTCTGCCGCTCACAGCGGCTGCTTACAACGCCGGCCGCGGTAAAGTCAGGCAATGGCAGGAGGCGGGCCAATGGGATGGCAGCTCTGATACCCTGCAGGATATTCCGTTTCCCGAGACCCGCGAATACGTCAGAACCGTCCTAGCCAATTATCGTGCTTACCATGCCATCTATGACAAAGGCCGGGTCGGCAGCCGACAGGAAATGGTCATTCAGATATTAGGCAAGACTTAAGAGGTTGATGCCGGGAGATTTATGGGCGCATACCGTATAAAGCCTGGTAAGACAAGCCGATAAGATAAAGACAGATAAATACATGCTGGATTATAATGGGGGCAACCACAAAAATATGGTAAAGGAGGCCCCCATAATGTTTGAGCGAGAATACCAGGAAAAACTGCGGACTCCCGAAGAAGCCGTCAAAGTCGTCAAATCCGGGGATTGGGTCGATTACATGTACTTCAACGGATACCCCAAAGCCCTGGATAAAGCCCTGGCCAAGCGCAGGGATGAGCTTACTGGGGTCCATATACGCAGCGGGATATCGTTGCCCCCCATGCCGGAGGTACCCCTAAGCGATCCGACCATGGAACATTTTCAGTGGGACAGCTGGCACTACAGCGCCTTTGATGCCAAGTTGGCGGACCAGGGAATATGCAGTTACTCTCCGCTGCTATATCACGAGGTTCCTGGGTATTATCGCAACCGCGAAGTTGAAGTGGATGTGGCCATGTTGAGGGTGTGCCCGATGGACCGATTTGGCTATTTCAACTTCGGCATTAATGCCTCCCATTGCGAGGCCGTGATCGAAAACGCCCGCATCGCTATAGTCGAAGAGAACGAATCCATGCCCTATGTCTACGGCGGTAATGGTAACCAGATCCACATCTCGGAGATCGACATGATCGTCAGGGGCGAGAACGAGCCCATGGCCAATGCGCCTCTGTTGGAGGCTACCGAGGCTGAAAAAAGGATTGCCGAGCATCTGCTCGAGGATATTCATGACGGCTGCTGCATTCAGTTGGGAATAGGCGGATTGCCCAATTATTTAGGCAAACAGATCGCCGCGGCTGGTTTGAAGGACCTGGGCGTACATACCGAGATGATGGCCGATGCCTATGTGGAGATGTGGGAGAAGGGTTGTATTACCGGGGCCAAGAAAGAGCTGGATCGCAAAAAGATGGTATGTGCATTTGCGCTTGGTTCACCTCACCTCTATGAATTTATGGACCATAATCCCATGATCGCCTGCTATTCGGTGGATTACACCAACAATCCCTATGTTATTGCCCAGATATCCAACATGATATCCATCAATGCCTGCCTCGAGGTGGATTTTTATGGTCAGGTGGTTTCCGAGATGCAGGGTCCCCGGCAGATAACCGGAACCGGCGGGCAATGGGATTTTGTTTACGGAGCCTATCATTCCAAGGGCGGCAAGAGTTTTCTGTGTATGCCTTCGACATTCAAGGCCAAGGATGGGTCGCTCCAATCCAAGATCAGGCCGCTGTTGACACCGGGAGCCGCCTGTACTGTATCCCGGCAGCTGTCTCATTATATCGTTACCGAATACGGCAAAGCCCTGATGAAATGTCAATCTATCTGGGTCAGGACTGAGAACCTGATCAATATCGCCCACCCCGATTTCCGCGACGAATTGATTGCCGAAGCCAATAAAATGGGCTTTTGGAAGAGGACCAACAAGATTGCTCCTTAGGATTCATATCGTACCTTAAATCGAATTGCTGAGTCTCCAGAGCGTGTCATGGGGACGGGGTTGTTGACAATATGAGCTTTTCGCTATTTATGGGGCGATTTACTGGAGGACAGCGTACCTTAAATCGAATTGCTGAGTCTCGATAGGCTCCCCGTAAGTGGAAGGTTCTTATGCTGACCGCTCACCGGGGAGCCTTGTTTATGCTTGGCTTCCCAATCACCTGCACCTGCTCGCCCCCCTTGCTGCCGGCCATAAGACCGGAGAGGGCACCTGGCTGGGCAGGCAGCCTTCACTGTCACACTAGTGTCCATAGGCCGGGAATGAACTTCGATGCTCCCGAATATCGGGACAGCCCTAGGCATATAATAGGGCAGGACGAGTTGGGAGGGGTCATGGATGTTTAAACAGAGACGCCCGTATAGCTATAGGATTCGGACCAGATACGGTTTTCCGTATAAAAGAGCAGCGCTGTCGGTGGGTTTGGTGTTGATTGCCCTGGTCGGGTTTTTGGCGGTCCGCCAGGCGGTCTACGTCAACAGTCTGAGCAGCCGGCCCATGCAGGTGGCGGTGGTGGAAGCTATTGATAACCTTCGACCGGCCTTGCTGGCCAATCATGCTCAGGTGCTGGCGGCCAGTGCGGTATACGAAGGTCTGGTGTATTATGATGAAAAGAGTGGCGAGATCAAGCCCCGGTTGGCTCATAAATGGGAGTACTCCGAGGAAGGCAAGGTCCTGACTATCGAACTCAAAAAAGACGTGGTTTTCAGCAGTGGTCGGCCCGTTACCGCTGCGGCGGTCAAAGCAGCCTGGGAGAAGAACTTTATCTCCACCAGTGATTGGGCCAACCAGTGTATGTACCTGCGTATCGGCGGGGCAGGAGAATATATGACCGGCAAGCTCAAGGAAATCTGGGGCCTCCAGGCCACCGGCGAGCATACGCTGAAGATAACCCTCAACAGTCCCGATGGGGCTTTTATCTATGCTCTCACCAACCCAATATTTTGGGTAATCGACACCACCGAAGAACCGAAGGACGGCGAATCCTACCCGGGGACGGGACCTTTTACAGTCCAGCAGCAGGCCAAGGACAGCCTGGTTCTGCTTCGCAATGATGCATATCACCAGGGAACGCCTCATTTGGCCGCCATCACTTTCACTCGTTACCAGGATGAGGAGAAAGCCCTGGCCGCATATAAAGAAGGGAAAGTTGATTACCTGGACCGTCTCACCTTGACCCAATTGCCCGCCCTGGCTGCCGACCCCGGCACCAAGGGCCTGCTCGTCCAAAAACCGCTGATGGAGGTTTACTGGCTGGGCTTCAATCTTCACCAGCAGCCTTTCGCCAACAACTATCTGCTGCGCCGGGCCCTCAATTATGCGGTCGACCGTGAAGCTATTATCAAAAACATCCTGGGTGATGGTTATCTGCCCGCCAAAGGGGTCCTGCCCCAGGGGGTGGCCGGCTATAATGAACACATGCGGGGTTATGTTTATGACCCGGAAAAGGTCCAGCAGTTGCTGGCCGATGCCGGCTTCCCGGGAGGCAAAGGTTTGAAGCCGCTCACCCTTACCATCAACAGTGATCCCGGCCATCGCCAGGTGGCCCTGGAAGTGGCTCGGCAACTGGGCTTGCAAGGGATAACGGTCCAGGTCCAGGAGCAGGATTGGATCTACTATACCAAACAGATTACCAATATGCGTTTGGGTTTCTTCCGGTTGGGATGGAAAGCCGACTATGCCGACGGCGATAATTTTCTTTACACCCTTTTCCATAGCTCCACCGCGGGCAGCAACCTGGTGGGTTACAACAATCCCCAGGTCGACAAACTGCTCGACGATGCCAGGGCTCAATACCAGGATGAAGGAGCCCGCATCAAACTGCTGAAGAGAGCCGAGGAAATCATAGTGGACGACGCGCCATGCCTGTGGTTGTTCCAGAAGAAGTCGACCGTTCTGCTGGGCCAGGACGTGCGGGATTTCCAGATCGATTGCTTGGAGTGGGTCAACTGGGCGGAGATGGGGGTTTCCTCATGACAAACGGTGGTTGGGACAGGATGATGGAGCATTGCCTGGTGAGATCATGAATCATGCCAATGGGGCCCGGGCAGGGCGTAACAGCGGGGCAGAGCCCATGGTGCTATTCATTGACACGACCCTGGTTGTGACGTATAATAGTCCATGGTCGTCACCGGCGACCATTTAACCTGAATCGTGCGGCGG
>JAKJCH010000108.1 GCA_022706565.1 Bacillota bacterium
TGTTCTGATAGCAATTATGGAATGGTGGTGAAGACCAGCGTCCGCAAAGATCCAAGGCTATTTACCGCGCCCCACCGGGACACGGAGAATTGGCATAAGATCTACAACCAGCGCACCTATTCGGAGCGCTTGTTCAGTCGCCTAAAGGAGAACTTGGGCTTGGAAACGGGCCTAAGGGTGGGGAAACACGAAAAAGTAACAGCCCACGTATACCTATGTGCGGTGACCATGTTTGCTGCTGTGATAGCGGTCAACAAGAACAACAAGCCGAAAGTCCTAGCTGCATAGCTGATTGATAGAATTTTGAAAGAACAATCCCATGAAAGGGGGGAGTCTGCCCTCTTAGCGGGAACATCGTTATACTAGGCTTTATTGGCCACTATACCTAGAACCAGATGGTGCCAGCACTGGCCAACACTACTGCTGTTTGTTTTTGGCCAAGCTAATTTTTTGAATTATGCAAAAGTCTCGATTAATATCAATCGCTAATTCAAAAAATAATATCTTTATAAAAAGACCAGTCACAATCAGGCATGAATGCTTGAAGTGACTGGTCTTTTTTGCCCCGCTTGAAGCTGTTCATTCAAGTTTTTCTTCAATCCCTAAGTGAACGCTTCTTTGAGGGACCTTTTGCTTCAATATTGCGTTATCGTCCAAACGGATCATGAATACACCTAATAGAATTAATTAATATCGGTCTTCTTGGCAGCCGTTTCCTTTTTGGCAGCTGCCGGGGGTACTTCCGCTTTTTTAACCAGGCTTTGATACTGCTTGGTTAGATCCATAAGTTTCTTGGAGATGTCCTCTACCTGCGCGGTCAAGCTGGACACCATATTCTGGTTGGCCTTATTGGCTTCGCCAAAGGTGTTCATGACCGCGTCCTGGACCATTTGCTGAATCTGAGCCTGGTTGCTCTTGATCTGTTTGTTCAGATCAGCAACCTGGCCTGAGAGGCCGGCAAGCAAGGCCTTGTTCGCCTTCTCCCCTTGTTCATAGGTATTCATCACCACATCGTGGACCATCTTCTGCACTGCCGACTGATTGCCCTGGAAATGCTTGGTCATTTCCGCCACCTTGGTGCTTAACCCGGCCACCATATCCTGGCGGCTTTTTGCCGCGCGGTTATAGGCATTGGCAACGGCCTCGTCCACCATATGGCGGATCTGGTCCTGATTTTTGAGCATCTGGTCTCTCAGTTCCCCGACTTGGCTGGTGAGATCGGAGATCAGCTTCTGGTTGGCTTCGTTGACCTGATCATAGGTATTGACAAGAGCAGCTTCAGCCATCTTCTGGAACTGCTCCTGATTCTTGCGCATCTGCTTATTGAGCTCGGCCTCGAACTTGGTCATTTCTGCGAGAGCGGCCTTGCTCTGTTCCATTTGCTTGCGGGTTATATCTTCTATCTGTTCCTGGGTAGCTGTCAGGCCTTTCATGCTCATTGACCAAAAATCCCACATCTTCTCCATCGAGTCTTCAATGAGCTTGAAGCTTTTGGCTAAACTATCCTTAGTATCGAACATTCCATTTCCTCCTTAAATTTGCGTTCTAAACAGAATTTGACATCCATTTGGGATAACGCAAATTCAATTATACCATGGTATGGTATATTCCACAATCAGATATTATTTAACCAAAATGAACCCACCAACCACAGTACTCTATTTATTGCGCTTGCGGGGCGGCATCATGATAGCCTCACCATCGACTACCAGTTCCTGCCTCTGGTTCTTGCAGTATGTATGCAGCCATACCCGGTTTCTCTCTTCATCTTTTTTGGTAACCTCTACGGTCGAGGTTATGGTGTCCCCGATAAATATGGGACGCTTGAAATCACAGGATTGATGGATGTATATGGAACCGGGACCGGGTAACTGGGTTCCCAATACGGTTGAGATAAAGCCGATTGAAAGTATACCGTGGGCAATCCTCTTGCCGAAGCTGGTCTCACTAGCGAACTCCGAGTCGATATGGGCTGGATTGAAATCACCCGTCACCCCCGCAATTGAATAAACGTCATATTCAGTGACTGTCTTGGTGAACGAAGCGGTATCACCAATATTGATTTCCTGGACTGTCTTACCTAGCATTTGTTGGTCTCCTTTCCCTTTCCGTTAGCTGTTATTCCTGTCATATTATAGCTGATAACCTTCGTTTTAGCATGCTTTTCTTATATGCCCGTATTCTAGCCCGGCGACAGAAATCGGACCTCCAGTGTCATAAATTGACACACGGCGAATATATTTTTGTTAGATTCTCTCTCTATTGCAGACGAAATATGAGGAAAAGGAGGTTTGGACAATGAATCTGTGGGTGGCCGTTTTAGCAGTAATAGCAGGTGTGTTAGGGTTCTTCTACCAGCCTTTATTCATGGGCATAGCTGCGATAGTTTTGGGCGGCTTGGGAGAAATTATAGCCAAATCGTCCCGGTCTACAGCTACAGCTACAACCAAAAAACTCGATTGGGTGGCCATCGCCGCCGGTCTGATCAGCTTGATTCTGTATTTCGTCAGGTAATGGTTCCAGTAGGTATAAGCACTAATTAAGAGCGGGTCCCCCTTTTCCGGAAGGACCCGCACTTTCGTTTGAAAACCCCGAAATCCCGGTCACCAATCATGGTAAATGGAAGAAGCTTACCCATTGACAGTCCCTGTAGCAATACCTTCATTACTTTTTAAAGCTAGGATTTCTTTCTTTAAGGTGACCTCGGTCGGATGAAACCCTTGTACCGACCGCTTGTCGATGCGAACTGTCTGGATATCAAAGGGACGCACCTGGTAATGAAGCCGTTCTTCCCGCAAGACATAGCGGGTACTTTCAACCCTGAGGTCTGTTCCCGCTTCGTCTGGGATCAGGTATTTCCTCTCAATTACCAGCTCTTCGCGTCGAACCGGGATTTTTATCATTTTTTCCTCGGTAATGGTCTCCGTGTGCCAGCTGACCTCTTCGGTGGGAATCCAATGCAAACGCAGGTCAGGTACTTCTTCCCTTAATAAAAGCTTACGCCCGCCCTGGTTATGGTCCATATTGAGCCCTCTTCGGTTTTTTATAGAGCGACCAGCTTGTTTCGATTAGGTACGAATAATCGAAACGCTTGTCCATACAATACCTGCTTCCTAACCTTTCTCAGGTTAGGAGAGATGATCCTGACCATCCACGATGCGTGCTTCGCCATCCTCGTTAATGCGAGCTTCTTCATGCCGGACTGTCTCGGTAACCTCACGGTCTTCTTCCACCGCCCGTTTATGGGCCGATACCTCGCCGGTGACCATAGTATGCTTGCCTACCTCAACCCTTTCTTCACCCACTGACATGCTGAAGTTCTCATTATCATCTTCTCCGATAGGTCGTTCGCTGGGTTCGTTTATGGTCCGTCTTTCAATAATCACCTCCTCATGAGAGACTGGAACATGGATAGTCTGCTTTTCCTCAACTATCTCCTTGCCTACCTCCACCTTACCGATATCTACCCAATTCTTGGCAATATCCAATTCTTCTTTGCGCAGTTTTACCGACTTCTCATCGACGTCCCGGCTCTTCTCCTGTTGACCGTCATCTTTGCTTCTGCCGTCTGTCTTGTCACCAGTGCCAAACATTTGCGAAAACCAACTCATATAAAGCCTCCTTTAGAAATTAGTCCACTAATATTTTTCCCTGCGGCCAAGCTATTATTATGGTTAAATGCCCCTGATAATTGGTAATAGACTAGCAGGCTCGGATTTTTCAGGAAATATTTTTATTCTAAATATTGTTGGGCAAGGTACAATTTAGCTAGAATACTTTTTAAAAAGTTTAAAAGGATTAGCCTACTCCAAGATCGCATACTCAACCCCAATCGCACCCAAGTATGGAAATGGAAAGGAGCATATCCAAATATGGCGGAAGAAAAACTCGTTATCACAAAGAAGGACAAGGGTATCGGCTGGATTATCATGAACCGCCCTGCTGCCCTGAATGCCCTGACCCTGGAGATGCTGGACGAGGTACGGAACGCGGTGCTGACTTACGATAGTGATCCCGAGATTGGAGTGATCGCAATCACCGGCACGGGTCGGGCATGGTGCACTGGGCTCGATTTGAAGGCCTTGGGCCAGATGGAATTCAAGGGCGGAGCGGTAGGTCCGGTAATCGACAACTGCGGACGGGCTCTGATTGATGCCATAGAGTCTGCATCCAAGGTGGTTATAGCCGCGGTCAATGGCTGGGTCTTTACGGGAGGTCTGGAACTTCTATTGTGTATGGATATTATTATTGCCTCTGAAGACGCCCAATTTGGTGACACCCATTGTAAATTCGGCATCCGCCCCAGCTGGGGTATGAGCCAGCGCCTGCCCCGCATCATCGGTATCAACCGGGCGCGCTACCACACTTTCACAGCTCAGAACATAACTGCCCAGCAAGCCTGGGAATATGGCCTGGTATGTGCGGTAGTCACGGCTCAGCAACTTCATGAAAAGGTGGAAGAAGTCGCAGCAATGATCATGAAAAATAGCCGCGAGGCCATTGCCGCCAATAAAGCTCTATACAACCGAGGCTGGCAGACTACTTTGCGAGAAGGCTTGGAGAACGTGGAATACCGGCAAAGCTTTGAAATCAGTGACACCAATGAACGTCTGGCGAAATTCCTAAAATAAGCAGCCCATCACCGCACCTAAAAATGTGTTTTTGGTATTTTGGGGGCAGTTGAAAGCCGCCTCCGGGTGCACTACGGCCACACCGCCCGGAGGCCTTATTCTAGCCCCTCTTGTTCTTTCCTCTCGCTCTATCATCATAAAAACGCGTGTTGGATAGTTGGCTGGATTTGATTTTCCGATTCCGTCCTTCCTCTATCCATTTTTCTTTTATCAAGATCCCTAATTTTCTAACGGGAGCAGACAACTAACACCCCATTCAGATTCCATTCCATTTTTTCTGTCAATTATCCGCATTCCGTTTACAAGATCCCCCCTTCTTCTCGGTTGTAAATAACTGGGATTATTTGTTACAATGGGCACGCATTCAATCCATAATATAATTTTCTGTATCTGGGCAGGGCTGAAAAACCGGCGAGGCCGGTGACGGGATCCAAATCAGTGGACATTTATCTCAAGCAGTGCAGTGTAATACGAAGGAGGTTGTATAGTTGGTGGACAGTAAACAGAACCTGGCTAAAAGCATGAGCATGGCCAGCAATGCCGCAGACAAGGTGTGGGATCTTTGGTTGGCCAGTTTGAACACTTATGACTGGAATCAGGAGAAGCTGAACAATATGGTTCGGGTACACTTGGACTTGAATAAGGCCGCCCGTCAAGATACTATCCACATGTTGCAGGAAACAGCTACCCAGATGCGCAGAAACCAGGGCCAGTTCCAGAAAATGTTTGAGGAAGCCATGTTGAATGCCTACGAACCGTTTAACATGTTCCAGACTTTCGCAAATCGCGGAATCGAGGCTTCGCTCAAATAGCATTCACTACGGTCAGCTCTGATACAGGCCTGGATTGCGCTTGGATCGCCCGTCAATAGAATAGAAATCGAAGGAGAGGGTCCGGATGGGCGCTCTCCTTGTTTTCCAGTCGGGTCGTGAAACCTGGCCCCAGCCAGAAGCTGAAATATAACTGTTACCCAGATCCTCGGCAAACCGGAGAGTACCGCGCACGATCAAAAACGATCCCTTCCCGGTTACTGTCATTCATTTACTGTTTTTCGCGCATACTAGGTCTAGTGCCGTAAGTCCAATGCCGAGATGAGTAGAGACATGACCGGGAAAGGGCAGGTAATGAGTGAGCAGCGGTATTTTCGATATAATCGGTCCGATCATGGTGGGTCCTTCCAGTTCTCATACTGCCGGTGCAGCCCGGATAGCGGCGGTAGCCCGCCAAGTCAGCGGTTCCACACCAGTTCAGGTTGATTTCTACCTGCACGGCTCCTTTGCGGAAACCTACCGGGGACATGGCACTGATCAAGCTCTGGTAGGAGGCATATTAGGTTTATCCCCCCATAATAAAGACCTGGCTCGTTCTATGGAAATGGCCCGGAAGGCGGGAATAAAGACCGAATTC
>JAKJCH010000109.1 GCA_022706565.1 Bacillota bacterium
CCCAGTTCCATGTTTTTCAGGGTATGATCGAGATGAAAGTGGGTGTTTAACACCACCTCCACACCACGGGATCTTAGCGCATCAGCAGTCTCGGATCGAAAACCGCTGTCGACCAGGGCCTGTACCCGGTCATCAATCAACACGGAATAGCAATACGGGAACCTTTTTCCTTCACTATTCTCAATGACTTTAATATGTCGATTCACTGGCACCAGCATCATAAATTATCCTCTCCCTTGGTATGTGCTACTACACCCTGTCGCAGTTACTTAACCCGCCTTCGACATCATTGAGGTATTGGGCTGGCTTTTAGGAACCGCAATCAGAAGACCTCCCACCCCTAAAGCGGCAGCGAAGAACATTACTCCCCGGTAGCCCCATTGCTGGGCTATTATCCCGCCTAATATCGGTCCAATAGCATTACAGAGATTAAGGGTCGCCTGGAAAATGCCACTGGCAGTGCCGCGTTCTTTGCCCGTCTGCATTACCAACAGAAGGGCGCCCACATATAGACAGGCCCAAGCTACACCGAGCATGCACTGGATGAATATCAAAGGGGTAAGACTATGTACGATTCCATACCCGATAAAGACGGCTATAGAGGCAACCTGTCCAAATGCAAAAACGCTTCTGGGATCAAACCGTTCCAGGGTACGCATTATGAAGAACTGTACAACGAAATTAATCCCCCATAGAGCTGAAACCCATGATCGTTCCACCCCCAGAGAAGTAAGATAGAGGGGGAAGATGATGAAGACCGATGTTGCTCCCAGATGCCGCAGGAAAACTGATATATATATCTTAAACCCACGTCTGATAACCACAATCAAATCAACCTTGGTGTCGACTGGGCTGTTTTTACCCAACAAGGGTTTCGGAAAAAACAGCGACATGAATAATGCCACCGCACAAAAGAGAGAACTGCATAAAAAGAGCATATCGAAATCAGTAATCAAAGTAGCAGCCACAGCCCCGCCAATCCAGCCCAGTGAACTATATGAACTGAATTTTCCCATGTCCGTTCCGGACTCAAAGGCATACGCTACAAAGGCAGCTGTGGTCACCCCCAGGGATAGACCGACAAAGGCCCTCGAAGCAGCCAGGGTGATGAGGTTTTCAGCCCGCAGCTGGCTGGCAAAGGCAGCTGTACACATCAGAAGACCCAAGCGGACGAAGTAGAGTTTCCCCCACTGATCCGACTTCTCGCCCGAGTAGAGGGAGGCCAGCAAATATGCCGCCCCATACGATGCTCCGATTAAACCTATTTGGAAGTCAGTTCCGCCCAGGGACGAGCCCAGGAGCGGAATGAAAATAGTAGAACTCTGGATCGCACCGTTTAAAAGAAAATAGGCTGTGCTTATCAGGAGTAGTGTCTGTTTTGACATATAACTAAATCCTCTGATATGAAGTACCTAGCATCACTATAACCCCGACCTCAACGGCATGGACATATTAGCGATGCCGTTGGAATAAGCACGAATGTGCCTATCACATTTTGCATCTTTAAATAGTTCGTGATAGGTCTTATTATAATAATTCCCCTTCTTAAAAGAATGAGCTAATCAAATACCAGATGTGCAAGATTCATACCAGTTGCATGTATAAGCACCATGGAATAGTAGTCATTCGATACGATGAGGCCATGGGGATTAAATAATGGGGATACTGCCCCATACTGTTTGCTTCTATGTACAACACTGTATAAAATTGCAAACATGTATTCATCCTGGCACGCAAGGCACAGAAAACCAAGGCAAAAAAACCGTCCCCATGCCTCACAGACAAGGGACGGTTCTCCTGCCTGCCTAATCCCTCAAATCCTTCTGGACTAAAACCACGTCGAAGCTGCGGCCCAGCTTATAGCCGATGTTTTTCAAGGCCCCGCAGTTGGTGAATCCATGCCTGGCGTGGAATTGCAGGCTTCGTTCGTTCTCCGACGATATCTCGGCGATGAGATGCTTGATCCCCATCTGCTTAGCGTCGGCAGATAACCTGTCCAGGAATTGGCCCCCGATATTTTGCCCCACATATTCCGGTGCAATGAAATAACTGATTACGGCGGTCCCTTTAAAGGTTGAAAGTGGACTGTAGGGCCGTAAGGTGCAGAACCCTACTACTTCCAACGTCTCAGGATTTAAGGCCACATAAGCGGGGTATCCATGGGTATTCTCCATCATCCTGGCGAAGAATGACTCGGGCAGCGGTGCATCGGGAAATGCTCCCGTCATGGTTTCGATATAATAATTGAGTATCCCCATAACTGATTTTTGGTGTTCCGGCCCCATTCTCTCATACTTCATTTGCACCTTTATACACTCCTTCTAAAAACTTCACATCAATTTTATCCTATCAGCCACCCATAATCTGCTCCGTTCAAAAACAAATAAGGTACGCAAGGCACCGGGGACCGAGGCAAAAGAACCGTCCCTAGCCTCGCGCGTTTCAGCGGTTATTCTTGGATATTTTAAAGGATTAATAATAATCATGTCGAATTGCTAACTAAAATCAGACAATTCATACTCCGAGTCTATTTACCTAAGGTGAAAACTAGGGTTAACAGACCGTCAGGGTATGCCAGGAAACGGGCATGCCTCCCAGTGCGGAAAGGGGAAGCTGAAGCAGCCAGATAATAAAGGCGGACTGCTGGTCGCAGTTTGTTTTTATGCATCTAGTTGTTGATGACTACGTGCAGTTATCATGGCCCGGCACTTCTTTGTGCGGGGTCATTTTATTTTTCTGATTTGGAACCTAATGAACTGATAAGAAAGGAGGTCATATCATGAGAATTTTCCATTCTGGAGCTTACATCTGAATGGGAAGCGTATTATTGCCATTCAATGGTTGCTACAGAAATGGTAATCCCGAACTGGTGTAGATATTCCCGGCAAGTATTATGGATTCATTAGCTGACGAAGGAGTGAAACTGAAAATGAGAAAAAACGTAAGTAGCAGACTACTAATCGGATTACTAATAATGGCAATGCTCGCAACCCTAATGGTAGGCTGTTCCAGTAACAAGACAGCACCTGTTCAGCAAACCGGAAACACCAGGGCCTTTACGGATATGACCGGAAAAACCATCAACCTTCCGGCGATAGACAACATCGAACGGGTGGCGGTCTTAACCTCCCCTCAGGTCCAGATCATGTACGTTTTAGGCGTGCAGGATAAACTCTGTGCCATGACAGCCAGCCAATACCGATATAAGCTATTTGAAAAGTTTTATCCCAGACAAGCCCAGATTCCAGCGCCTCGGGCCCAGGCCGCCGACATGAATGTGGAGGCACTTCTGGCCAGCAATCCCCAGTTCGCCATTGGCTCCGAAACGGACATGGATTTGGTAGACAAGACCACCCAAATACCAACCGTGAGGATAAACACCAACACTGCTGCAGCCGACGTCTTTAAGACCCGGAAGGCTGAGGTGCAAATGTTTGGTGAAATATTCGGCGCTCAGGCCAGGGCCGAAAAATACGGTCAATATCTGGACAATGTTCTTAACACCCTAAAGGATAGAACAGCAGGTATCGCCGCTAATGACAAAGCCAAGGTCTATTTAGGTTTTGGTGCTGATCACCTGACTACATATGGGGGAGATACCTATATGCAATATCAGATTGAAGCGGCGGGATGTTTGAATGCCTCCCAGGAAATTATGGCAGTTGCCGGTAAGGAGGGCGGATTGTCTACGATTTCTTTGGAACATCTGCTTAGATGGGATCCCGATGTTATTGTTATTGATACGGGGGATCCGCAAGCCCTTAAGAATGATCCTACCTGGTCAAAACTGAAGGCTGTCAAAAATGGCAAGGTCTACACTCTGCCGGTAGGAGGATTTATCTGGAATCGGCCTTCCTGTGAGTCGGCCGTATTATTACCGCTGTGGTTGGGGACCATTGCTTACCCGGATCAGTTCAAGGATATTTCCATGCCCAATGAGGTCAAAAAGTACTGGCAGGAGATCCTGGGCTTTAGTCTGACCGATGATGATGTCGAAGGCATCTTGAATCCCCCGATTTCAACCGGTGGGGGCAACGGCGGCGGGCAAGGAACTGGCCAGGGCCAGAAGTAAATGCTGCTCAGAAGCAAATTTTTCCTGGTTCTGATGCCACTGGCGGCAGTGATCTTATCTCTTTTCATCGGCAAATACCAAGCGGACGCAGCTACGATCGTTTCTTTACTGCTGTCTAAGTTGAATATAGGCCCTGGGGGGGATTTTTCGGTCAACCTGGAAACGGCCATTTTTCAGGTTAGACTGCCGCGGATTCTCATGGCCTTATTGGTAGGCATGAGTCTCTCGGTTTCAGGGGCAGTTTTTCAAGGCGTATTTCGCAATCCCCTGGTTTCTGATCATATCCTGGGTGTATCAAATGGTGCCTCCTTGGGTGCTGCGGCCGCGATTTTGTGGGGCGCTTCTATTGCCGGGGTGCAATTGGCGGCGTTCATATCCGGTATGCTGGCTGTAGGCCTGACATACTCGGTCAGCCGCATTTATAAGACTACCTCGACTTTGACACTAGTGCTGTCGGGTATTATCGTGGGCGGATTTTTTTCCGCCCTCGTATCTTTGTTGAAGAGTATCGCTGATCCTCTGGACAAAATGCCCGCCATAGTCTTCTGGTTGATGGGCAGCTTTGCCAAGATTTCTTCCGTGGATCTCAAGTTTGCGGTCCCTATTATGGTCAGTGCCGTTTTTGTCCTCTGGCTGGTCCGCTGGAGACTCAATATCCTGGCGGTTGGAGAGGAAGATGCCAAGTCTTTGGGCATGAATACAGAAGTCTTCCGCTTTGGCCTGGTTGTCCTATGCACATTAGCAACCTCCAGCGCGGTGGCAGTGAGTGGGGTAATTGGCTGGGTGGGCCTGGTTGTGCCACACGTGGCACGAATTTTGGTTGGTCCCGATCATAAAGATCTCATACCGTTGTCTATCTCGCTGGGGGGCACATATATGGTGCTGATGGACGATTTAGCACGCAGCCTGACCACAGCAGAGGTCTCTATCGGCATTCTAACCGCCATTATCGGAGCACCGTTTTTTGCCTACCTGCTTAGGAAAGGAACTAGCTGGTCATGAAATTGGAAGTACGCGGGGGATCCTTTAGCTATACCAAAGGCCATCCAGTATTTGAGGATATCTCGCTGGAACTGGAGGATCAGCAATTCTTGTGCCTCCTGGGCCAAAATGGGTGCGGCAAGACCACTCTGCTGAAATGCCTGGCAGGGATGATGCCCCTTTCTTCGGGCAAGGTAATAATAAATGGAAAACATTTGGATTCCATGACCCGCCGGGAGACTGCATTAGCCATTGGCTATGTTCCGCAGGATCAGGAGACGGCCTTTCCCTTCACTGTCCAACAGATGGTCTTGATGGGCAGGGCCCCAAGCTTGAATTTCTTGGCTTCCCCTTCATCCAGGGATATGACGATTGCCGAAGAAGCTATGGAAAGGGTGGGGATTTTACGCTTAAAGGATCAGCGTTATACTGAGCTGAGCGGGGGTGAAAAGCAACTGGTCTTATTAGGCCGGATCTTGGCCCAGCGACCCAACATATGGCTGTTGGATGAGCCCACCTCGCACTTGGATTTTAAGAACCAGACTATAATCCTGCGACTGATCAGAGACCTGGTGAACGAAGGCCGATCGGTGATTATGACTACTCATTACCCCAACCATGCCTTTGCTTATCCTACCCACGTAGCTCTGATGCATGACGGGAAGATTTTATCCATCGGGAGCCCTGAAGATGTGCTTCTGGAGAGCAATCTCAGTCAAGCCTACGGAATCGATATATGTCTTTATACAGCTCGCCGTAAAGACAGTGATAAATTAGTGACATTCTGTGCCCCGGTAGAAGAATAGGTTTATAGGAGTAATAATGGGAATTGAGGAGGCAGGAAACATGATTTTGCATGAAGTAATGGATCACTTGCAGAATAACCTAACTGATAGAC
>JAKJCH010000010.1:0-2526 GCA_022706565.1 Bacillota bacterium
TTGGACGATAACGCAATATTGAAGCAAAAGGTCCCTCAATGGGGGACCTTTTCTTTTGCGGTCATTTTTATTGCTGATAACAACTGTTACGTATGAAAGCGAGGCCATCGGTTCAGGCAGAAATTATAGGCAGGATGTGGTTTCACGCTTCCTCTGATGCGAAGCTGATAACTGACCGGTCAGTTACTCGTATGATCGCGCCCCTGGCTATAAGGGCTTCGCAGGAGTCTTCCACCGTGTCCAGGATGCCTTCGGTATTCCGGAAACCGTCTGTTCTTACCTCCCACAAGGGCTCATTGAAGTGGTCTTCACCTACCGTGCGGTCGAAATCAGTACCACCCCGGCAAATACGAAAATCCGCGGCGGAAATGTGAAACGAGATGTAACGAGTCTTTTCAAATCCATCGCTTAGCTGGGTATAAACAATGCTGTATTCGCAGTGGACTCCAGGAGTCGGTTGCGGGAGACGGTCCAAGGCGTAAAGGGCATTGCCCAGTCCAATGACCTGGCGGGGTTGTATGTCAGGATGCTGGAGCAGCCGCCGGGCGACGTTTTTGGCAACGATGACCGCATAATAGTCGTCTTCATTGAAGTCAAACCTGTCCATCCAGCTCATCCTTCCTGAACATATTTTTATTAATTATACCTTTATTACCATATCTAATCAAAATTAGCAGATGCCAATTCTCGACATCCGTTTATAATGGAAGTTGGAAAGAGGGGAGAGGAAAACATATATGAAATTAGTCCACCTGGCTGATCTTCATATTGGCAAACGGGTAAATGAATTCAGTCTGCTGGAGGACCAGAGATACATACTAGGTCAGATCCTGGACATCTGCGCGGTAATCAATCCGGATGGGATCGTCATCGCTGGTGATGTCTATGACAAAACCATACCGGTGGCAGAAGCGGTGGAACTGCTGGATGAGTTCCTGACCGACCTGGTCCGGAGGGGAATTCCCTGCTGGGTTGTCAGCGGCAACCATGATTCGGCTGAGCGGATCGCCTTCGGCTCACGGATAATGGCCACGCAGGGGGTCCATATAGCACCGGTTTTTAACGGAACCCTGTATTCAACTACCATTTCGGATGAATTCGGTAAGGTGGATATCTATCTGCTGCCTTTTATTAAGCCGGCCTTGGTGCGCCGCATTTGTCCCGAAGCGGAGATCGACAGCTTTTCGAGTGCTGTGAAGGTGGTTTTGGACAACCAGTCGCTGGCAGACGACCGGCGCAACATCCTGGTGGCCCATCAGTTCGTCACGGCTGGGGGGATGGAGCCGGAAAGATCGGATTCTGAGGTCATATCGGTAGGGGGTGTCGATAATGTAGATGCAGATGTTTTCGCCGCCTTCGACTACGTGGCGCTGGGGCATTTGCATTGTCCCCAGTCGATTGGCCGGGAAGGGATTCGGTATGCGGGTTCGCCCCTCAAATACTCATTCTCCGAGGTGTGGCAGGTCAAATCGGTGACGGTAGTGGAGCTGAGAGAGAAAGGGGATCTCCGCATAAATACTGTTCCATTAAAACCCCGGCGGGACATGCGAAGGATAAAAGGGCCGATCGGGCATTTGCTTTCCGCGGCTGTATATATGGGTGCCAACACCGATGACTACCTGCAGGTGACTCTGACCGATGAAGAGGAGATCGTGGACGCAATAGGTAAACTGAGGACGGTTTACCCCAATATCATGCACCTTGATTATGACAACCGGCGTTCGCGGGCACTTCAGGAGATGGGGGCAGCAACGGATATAGAAAACCGCAGTGCTTTGCAGTTGTTTGAGGAGTTTTATCGAATGCAGAATAATGCGGAATTGGAACCGGAACAGAGAGGAATAGTCAGTCGGATGCTCGACCAGTTGAGGGGTGAAGCGTAATGAGACCGGTCAAACTGGTGATGTGCGCATTCGGACCCTATCCTGGTCGGGTGGAAGTGCCTTTGGCGGATTTCGGTGATAGCGGCCTATTTCTGATAACCGGCGATACTGGCGCAGGCAAGACTACCATCTTTGACGCCATCACCTTTGCCCTGTACGGTGAGGCCAGCGGTGCCAACCGGGATAGTACCATGCTGCGCAGCGACTTTGCGTCTCCAGAGGCGGCTACTTTGGTCGAGCTGGAGTTTAAATACCGCGGGCAGAGCTACCGGGTGGAACGCAGTCCCCGTTATGAGCGGCCCAAAAAGAGCGGCAAGGGGACTACCTGGACAGCTCCCAGTGCCACCTTGGTCATGCCGGATGGCAAAGTCATAAGTGGTTATACCAATGTAACTGAAGCCATAAAGGGGATAATCGGCATTGACCGTCACCAGTTCTCCCAAATTGCCATGATCGCCCAGGGTGATTTCCTGAGGCTTCTGTTGGCCAACACGGATGAACGGGGCAAGATCCTGCGCAAGGTGTTCAACACCAAGATATTTCAGCAATTTCAGGATGATTTAAAAAAACAAGCTGGTGTTTTAAGAAATCAATACGAGGACTTGCGAAAAAGCATCCTCCAGTTGGTCAAAGGGATAGACTG
>JAKJCH010000010.1:2633-20975 GCA_022706565.1 Bacillota bacterium
ACCGCCGATAATTCAAGACTGGAGAGGTTCGAGCAGGTACGACAAAAAATGGGGCAACTGGAGTCCCGGCAAAAGGAGTATGATGCCAAGAGACTGCGCCTGCAAGCAGCCGAGAGAGCTTTGCATAAGGTAAAGCCGGTTGCCGATGCGGCCAGGCTGGCGGCCGACAGGGCTGATGAATATTCCCGCCGCATTAAGGCGCAGCAATCCAAGCTGGAAGAACTAAGACGCCAGCGAGTCGGCCTGGAAGCAAAGCTGGAGGCGGAAAAACAACGTGGCCCGGAGCGGGAGTCCCTGGCCAGGGCGATTTTTATATTGCAGAACAGCCTGCCTGAATACGAGCTGCTGGACAGTTACTATCAAGAGATAGAGCAACTGAATAAGGATCTGGAAGCCAAACAAAAGGCTTTGGCCAGCAGAAGGGTCAGGCAGGGGGAACTGTCTGCTGCTGAAAAACAGTTACAGGTTTCCCTGGAAGGGTGTCAGTCTGTTGAGGTGCTGGCGGAGAAAGCTGAGCAGGAATTGGATACATGGCAGCGCCGTCGGCAACGATTGGAGAGCTTAAGCCAGGATCTGCAGGAATGGGGCCAGGACGAGGCCCAGCTGAATTCCGCGCGAGCTCATTTCGAGGCTGCTTTGGAAGCAAGCAAGGCCTTGACCGCCGATTACGAACGTAAAGAGAGGGCCTTTCTCAGTGAGCAGGCCGGCATCCTGGCCGCCTCTCTACAAGAGGGACAGCCTTGCCCGGTATGTGGCTCCACGGACCATCCCCAACCGGCCGTTCCGGGCTCTGAAGCTCCCAGTGAGAGCGAACTGATGCTGGCGAAACAGCAAGCCAGCGTGGCTCGGGATAATGCTTATAAAGCCAGTCAGGAGGCCAGCGATTGGAACGGCCGGGTGCAGACCAAGCGGGCTGCTTTGCTCAAAACCACGACTGAGATATTGGGGGAGTTGTCCTGGGATGACCTCCCGGGTCGGCTACAGCAGGAGGCCAGGCAGGCGGATCAGGAATGGCAGACCTCCTCCCACCGGGTAAAAAGTCTGCAGGAGCAGATCAAGAACAAACAGATTTGGCAGCAGGAACTGAAAAAAACGACCGAAGCCCTGAGCGAACTTGCGGCTGAAATAGTCCGATTGGAAAAAGAGGCCGAAGAGGGAAGGAGTCAGTGCAACATCCGCCGGAGACTCTGCGAGAGCACCAGGGAACGGCTTAATTACGGAAGCAGAGCCGAGGCCCAGCAAGAAATAGAACTCCTAACTGACAAGCTGCAGGAAAGCAGGTCAGCCCTGCAAGGTGCTGAGGAAACGGTTTGGCAGTGTCGGGCTGCAATCGAAAAAGAAGAGGGAGCCTTGGCTGAACTGGCGGCTGGATTAACTTTGGCCCAAGCCCAGCAGGTCAGGGCAGAAGCGGATCTGACCCAGGTACTGCTGGAGCAGGGTTTCGCTGATAGCGAACACTATCGGCAGAATCTTATGACTGAGGATGAGATCAAATTGTTGCAGACTGAGTTGGACACCTTCAATGACCTTTTGAAGGCCGCCCGGACCGAGTTTGGCGCTCTGGAAAAGGAATGCCGGGATGTGGTTTTTGCTGATATCGCTGCCCTGGAAGAGCAAAAGGAGACCAAGGAGAAAGCCAGGAAGGCCGCCGAAGATGAACAGGGCAGGATTTCCATACGGCTGGCGGGCAATTTGCGAGCGTTGGAGCGGATAAGCATCCTGAAGCAGGAGTTGGCTGCCACTGAACAGGCTTACCAGCGCCTATCTCTATTGTCCGATACTGCCAACGGCGACTTGAAAGGACGTCCCAAGCTGGCCTTCGAACAATATGTACAGGCAACCTATTTCAATCAGGTCATTGCCGAGGCCAACCAGCGATTTTCCTATATGACCGGGGGGCGGTTTGTATTGGTGCGCAAGGAGGAGCCCGGCAATCTGAGGAGCCAAACAGGTCTGGAGTTGGATGTCATTGACAACTATACCGGCAAGAAGCGCAGCGTCAAGACCTTGTCCGGGGGTGAGTCCTTTAAGGCTTCCCTGGCGTTGGCCCTGGGAATGTCCGATATGATCCAGCGTTTTACCGGCGGCATTCAGCTGGATACCATGTTTGTGGACGAGGGTTTTGGGGCTCTGGACCCCGAATCCTTGGAGCAGGCCATCGAGGTACTGTTGGCTTTGACCAGCGGCAGCCGTCTGGTAGGTATAATCTCCCACGTTGGAGAATTGAGGGACCGGATTGATAAAAAACTGGTGGTCCAAAAGGGTGTCACCGGCAGCACCATAAGCTTGGAGGTATAGGTTTTAAGGGCAACACTAATGCTATCGACGATAGCAGCCTTGATCATGCTGATGTGGAGAGCGGACATAACTAAGTACGCCCCGGTACGGTGGTCATCCACAAAATGGTATAATTACTGCAATGGTGAGGTTTTGGGCTTGAATGAAAATTTGATAAATAAGGTGGTTTAATATGTTGGATGATGGGGATAAGATCAAAAAGCGGCTTTTGGATAGCTGCAAAGCCATAGCTGTAGTAGGATTATCCGATAATTCCCGGCGCCCTAGTTACCGAATTGCCTCTTACCTGCAGAACCAAGGCTATCGGATAATCCCGGTCAACCCTAATGTGAAAGTGGTCCTGGGGGAGAAGGCTTATCCCCACCTGGGGGAGGTACCCGATCAAGTAGATCTGGTCAGCGTCTTCCGCCGCCGAGGGGTGGAAGAAATAATTGAGTCAGCAGATAAGGCCGGCATTCCAGCGGTTTGGGTTCAGCCCGGCATCGAATGCAGCGAGCGGACCATAAAGCTGGCGGTAGAGAGACATATTGAGCTAATAAAGGGCACCTGCATAATGGCTGATCATAACTACCTGTCGCGCCAGCCGATGGAATAGTTATTGTAATATTAAATCGCTGTCGCCGCCCAACAGGAATGTAGCTGGAAAATGGTTGGGTTTTTCTGTGCCAATGGTCAGGCGGGCGATAGCAGCAAGGCTGGACATTCACAAATGCAAAGGGGTGTTCGTATGCAAATAAATTCCACCCGGCGGTTGGCTAATGGAGTGGAGATGCCCCGCCTGGGCTTGGGTGTCTACAAAGTAAGTAACGAGGAAGTGGCCTGGTCGGTACGGTGGGCCTTGGAAGCCGGTTATCGATCCATCGATACCGCTTCCTTTTATGGAAATGAGGCCGGAGTGGGGCGGGCGTTGAAGGAATCAGGCCGGGATCGCAGCCAAGTGTTCCTAACCTCCAAGGTGTGGAATTCGGAGCAGGGCTATAGTGAGACATTGTCAGCCTTCGACCGCAGCCTGGACCGGCTGGGTGTGGATTACCTGGACCTTTACCTGATTCATTGGCCGGTGCCGGGCAAATTTCATGAGACCTGGCGGGCTCTGGAGAGAATATATCGGGAAAAGCGAGTGCGGGCTATCGGGGTCAGCAATTTTCAGATCCATCATCTGGAGGAGCTTAGCCGGGAGGCTGAGGTGATCCCCATGGTCAACCAGGTGGAACTGCATCCCTGGATGAGTCAGGCTCCTCTGCGCGCCTATTGCCAAGGCAGGAACATAGCGGTGGAAGCCTGGGCGCCTCTGGCCCGGGGCAGATTCCTGGACGAGCCGCTGCTGAAGGATATAGGTGCCCGTCACGGCAAGAACGCTGCTCAGGTCATCCTGCGCTGGCATCTTCAAAACGACGTGATAGCCATACCCAAGTCGGTGCACCGGGAGCGTATAATAGGCAACGCCGATATATTCGATTTTGAGTTGTCGGCCCAGGAAATGGGTGCAATTGAAGGGCTGAACGAGGACCGGCGCACCGGTCCCGACCCGGACAACGTCAACTTCTGATATCCTGTCAGGCTGAGGATAGGAGAGAATCGGAGCCAATACGGTTGGCGGCGGGGCGAGGGCGATAAACAGCCAGTTTAGATGTCAGGTACAACCAGGTTCGGGATGGTGTAATAACGAGATAAGTTTGGCCCGGGGCCCGGCTCAAGCCGGGCTTGTTGTTGTCAAGGAGATAGTTTATATTGGTAATAATAGGAAAATAACAAGCCATTTGGGTTTGCTCAAAGTTAGGGGCTGACATTTGGAAATTCAAGATGAGGGGAATCTATGGGAATAGAAGCATGGACAATTGCATTCTTGCTGTCGGGGCTTCTATATTTTTTGCTTGGGTGGCTGGCTTTCCGTTACATGAGCAACCGAGCCCTGACCAGCAGCCTGCTCTCCCTGCACCTGGCTAGTCCGGTAATAGTAGAGAAGATTAGGGACGGCGTGGTGTTATTGGACGTTGACGACCGGATCCTTCACGTCAATGCTGCTGCCCTGCACATTCTGGAACTGGAATCCTACTCGACCGGGCTACCCTTGGAAACTCTCTTCCAATCCAGCTCCGAGACCGCCATTCAACTGATGAAAACCCAAGCGGGGCGCTGGGATTTCCAGCAGAAGGGCCGTTCCGGCGAAAAGTGGCTGGATATGTCCTTCTCACCGCTGTCTGACAAAAAGGGCAATCCCCGGGGTCAGATCGTAATATTCCGTGACATTACCAAACGCAAGCTGGCTCAGATTCAGCTGGAGGCGACCAACCTGGAATTGAGTGCCCGCAACCAGGAACTGGACCGCTACAATTGGGAAATCAGCAACCTGCATCAGATGAGCAGCCAGTTGCAGTCTTGCCCGACGTTGGAAGCTGCCTATCCTGTTATACACAAATATATGCAGATGCTGCTGCCGGCGGTATCTGGCGGGCTTTATCTGTGCCTGCCCACCAGCGACTATATGGAGCTCACCCTGGCCTGGCAAGATGACATCGCTGCAATAGAAGGCTTTAACTGCAGCGATTGCCTCAGCCTGGTCACGGGGGAGATTCATCGGTCCGGCCTGTGGGAGGAGGAAAAGAACTGCCCCCATACGGCCGGGCGGCCGGGAGAGGTTCATGTTTGCCGGCCCTTGATCGTCGACGGCAAATCTTTTGGGATTTTCTATTGTCATTACCATTCTGCAGATCTCGGACCCAATCAGGTACAAATAGCCCAAGCGGTGATTGATACGGCGGTTTTGGCTCTACTCAATCTCAAACTACGGGAAAACCTGCGTCAGGACGCCATACGGGATCCGCTCACCAATCTTTTTAATCGCCGCTATATGGAAGAAGCCCTGCGGATGGGTTTGTTCAATGCTCAAAGGACCGGACGGCCGCTGTCAATAATTATGGCCGATGTGGACAACTTCAAGCAGATCAACGATCGGTACGGGCACGGGCAGGGAGATAAAGTGCTGATCAAAGTGAGCCAGTTGTTTGCTAACAGTATCCGCCGCAACGACATCGCCTGCCGTTACGGGGGGGATGAATTCATCCTGGTAATGCCCGACGCACCGCTGGCATCTGCCTGTATCCGGGCTGACGCCATACGCCGGGCGATTTCCAGCCAAGATTTGGAGGGAGATGGCCTCCCGTGTATCAGTCTGTCCCTGGGGGTATCATCGTATCCGGATCATGGGGAGACGGGAGAAGCCCTGATCGAGGCCGCCGACAAGGCCCTTTATATAGTCAAGCAGGGAGGACGCGACCGGATCGGGACCCCCTGATTTCCTATACTGTTCTTTCATTGGCCTATGGGTGCATATCATCCATGCCACCGGACAATGGCAGTTCCTGTACCGCCCGCAGTTTCTTCTCGATGTTGCGAGAGCGCCGGGAAGCACTGTCTATGGTGTTGCTGGCCTCCTGCAGTTTCTTTTTGGTCTTGTCCAGAATATCTCCAAAATTGCCGAACTCAGACTTGACCGCTCCCAGCAGATCCCAGACCTCGCTGGTACGCTGTTCTATTATGAGCGTACGGAAGCCCACCGACAGGCTGTTTAGCAGGGCCACCATGGTGCTGGGTCCGGTCACCAGCACCCGTAATTCGTTCTGTAAAGCCGCCAGAAATCCAGGCCGGCGGACCACTTCCGCATAAAGGCTCTCGGTAGGCAGGAAGATGATGCCGAAATCGGTGGTATAGGGCGGAGCCAGATACTTCTCTTGTACCATGCGGGCTTCAGCGCGGATGCGCTTCTCCAGCTGGCGCCCGGCCTCCTCCACCTTTTCAGGCAGTCCCTGCTCGCTGGCTTCGATCAGGCGCAGATAATCCTCTTGCGGGAATTTGGCATCGATAGGCAGCCATATCTCACCCTCGCCCTGGTTCTGACCGGGCAGACGGATAGCGAATTCCACCCGTTCATTGCTGCCGGGCCGGGTGACCACGTTGCAGGCATACTGCTCCGGACTGAGGACTTGTTCGAGAATATTGCCCAACTGGATTTCGCCCCAGATTCCCCGAGTTTTGACGTTGGTAAGCACTTTCTTAAGGTCGCCCACCCCCGCCGCCAGCGACTGCATTTCGCCCAGCCCTTTATGGACCATTTCCAGACGATCACTGACCAGCTTGAAGGACTCGCCCAACCTAGTTTCCAGCGAAGTATGCAGTTTCTCGTCTACTGTCTGGCGCATCTTCTCCAGCTTCTGGTTGTTGTCCTCTTGTAACTCCTTGAGACGGTTCTCCACCGTGACCCGCATCTGTTCCAGCCGGGCTTCATTACCGGAGGCCAAACGGTCGATCTGCTCGCCGAAAAGGCCCAATTGACTCTTTTGCAGGTGGGCCGCCTGGTTCACCTGGCTCAACAGCGAATCTTCGAACATGCGCAGGCTGTGGCTCAATTCCTCGCGTCCCTGGCGGGCCTGGCCGGCTGATTCAGTGCGTAGGGCAGAAAGATCTGCACGCCAAGCCGCCCAGGCATTTTCCTGGCTTTTCTCCAGAAGCGCCAGCCTTTGGTCAAGTTGCGCCTGCTGTTGACTGACCGACCGCAGCTGTACCACTATGAATAGTGAAATCACGATCAGACCTAGCATCATTATGGGCAGCAGGTAGTCCAATTCCTAATCCTCCCCGTTATTCATATTCCTTATTGTAGCGGAACTGGGGCGGGAATAAAATGTGACGTAAGGAGACAGAAACCAGGCGTCGTGCCGAAACCGCCAAGAAGGCGAGCCACAATCCTTCCAGTAGGATATAATATATGGCAGATGGGTATACATACCGGCAATGTGTCGAGATACTGAGGGGGAATAGAAAATGGAGCGAATAGGGGTAAAATACAAGAAACTTGCCGCCCGGGCCGCGGTACCGGAATATGAAACCCGTGGAGCCGCTGGTTGTGATATATGTTTGACCAACCAGGAAGAGATCGTGTTATATCCCAATGAAGTCAGGAGTTTATCCACCGGTCTGGCCATTATGATCCCGCCCGGTTTTGAAGGACAAATCCGGAGTCGAGCGGGCATGGCCGGCAAGGGCATTATAGTTGCCAACGCTCCGGCTACCATCGATCCCGACCATAACGGCGAGATCAAGGTGATGCTTCTCAATGTAACCGACAAGCCGGTAAAGATACTGCCCGGCCAGAAGGTGGCCCAGATGGTATTCGCACCGGTGGTCCAGGCGGTATTCATTGAGGAAGAGGGTTAAATCCGATCCCACAGTCTAATATGGAATCATGATCCAGCGGGAGTGCTACGATTACCGCCGGAGAATGCCGGCCCCGGGTTGGGAGACCCGGGGCCGTTGGCTGTCATGGTATTAAGCCCCGCGGGCTTAAAAGTAATCCTTACACGAGGGTGATGAAAAATACACCCCCCAGGGTCTTGTACTGCAAGCGTCCTGCAACCCCCGCCGTATTAAGATCAGGAAGAATTATTGAGGAGGGGTATATATGGGATTACCGACAGGCAAATGGAGAACTCCCTTGGCGGGGATTTTGGTGGCGTTTTTCTTGGCGGCGGTCGGTCTGGTCGGCGGCCGGGCGGGAATTAGCCCATCCCAGGCATCCGCCCAGGCCGATTTGCCGGTGGTAGGCAGTTATGAGAACCTGGTCAAGCTCCTGGAGAAGGCCCAAGGTTACAATACTCTTTACGGGCGGTTAACCACTGACAACATGGCTGTCAAGGAATCCAGCCAGGCGGTCGCTCCGCAAGCGGCCGGTGAGCCCGCCAATGGCATGGACTTCTCCGCTACCAACCTGCAGGTGGCTGGAGTGGATGAAGGCGATCTGGTCAAGACGGATGGCCTCTATATATACCAAGTCAACCAGGACCGGATTAGCATTATCAAGGCCCAACCAGCCGAGAACCTGGCCCTGGCCGCAGCCATACGTTTCAATGACCGCGGTTTCACACCATCTGAGCTGTATGTGGACGGAGACCGGCTCATTGTGGTGGGCAACTATACAAATCCCGAGCCTTATCCACTGTCCAACTATAAAAACGAGCAAATTCAATCCCGGATCTACCCGCCCATCTACCCTATCCCACTGACCCGAGCCATCATCTATGATATCACCGACCGCAGCCGGCCATTGGAGGTGCGGCAGGTGGAATTGGAGGGCAACTACCTGTCCTCCCGCAAGGTGGGCTCATCATTTTACCTGCTGAGCAGCAAATACATCAACTTTTACTACATTCAGCAGCAGCCAATCGAGCCGCCGATGTGGCGCGATACTGCACAGGGCGAGGGGTATGTGGCTGAAAAATATGAGGATATCAGGTACTTTCCGGACTGCATCAATCCCAACTACTTGATGGTGGCGGCGGTAAACCTTGATCAACCGGGGCGCGCAGCCGAAGTCAGTACCTACCTCGGCAGTGGGCAGGAAGTATATGCTTCAACCGAAAACCTGTATGTAGCAGTGCAAAAACAGGATTATGGCATACAACCCCTTGTTGGAGAAATGGTTCCTTACCGTCCTGCCGATAGTGCCACTACCGTTTACAAGTTCGAGCTGGTGCCGGGCGGAGTCAGGTATTTCGGTTCCGGCCAGGTGCCGGGGCGGATCTTGAACCAGTTCTCCATGGATGAGCATGAAGGCTATTTCCGTATCGCCACCACCCGCGGCGAAGCCTGGCGAACCGACCAATACACTTCTTCCAACAACGTCTATATCCTGGATAATAAACTGCAGCTGGCGGGCCGCCTGGAGAACATCGCTCCGGGGGAGAGTATTTATTCGACGCGTTTTATGGGCGACCGGGCCTATATGGTGACCTTCAAAAAAGTGGATCCCTTCTTTGTGTTGGATTTGAGTAACCCCGCCAGTCCGCAGATTCTTGGAAAACTTAAAATACCAGGCTACAGCGATTATCTGCATCCCTATGATGAGAACCATATAATCGGCTTCGGCAAGGATACTGTTGAACTCAAGACATGGGGGGATGAGAGCCAGGCCTACTACCTGGGCATGAAGGTAGCCATCTTTGATGTGAGCGACGTTGCCAACCCAGTCGAAATGAGCAAAGTCTTAATAGGTGACCGGGGTACTGATTCCGAATTGCTGCACAACCATAAAGCCTTGCTGTTCTCCGCCTCCCGCAATCTGCTGGCTTTCCCGGTCACGGTGATGGAGGTGCAGAGTTCGAAGGCCGCGCCTGGGACCCAGCCATTCCCGGATTACGGCAGTTTCTCTTTCCAGGGATTGTATGTTTACAATATAGATCTGGTCAACGGCCTGCAGCTGCGGGGCCGCATCACCCACCTCAGCCCCCAGGATTATCAAGCCGCCGGGGACAGCTGGTACCGCAGCGGGAGGAACATCGAACGGGCCGTTTACATCGGCGACACCCTGTATACTCTGTCGGCGGATCTGGTTCAGGCCCATGACCTGGGCAGTTTGGCTCTCCAGCAATCTCTAAGCCTGGCGGTTAAATAGACCGAATAGACCGGTCCATATCAAAAAAAAAAGGATAGGTGTTGCTTTAAGGCACATCTATCCTTTTAGCCGGTTAAAGGAGGGGATGGCTAGTCCATCGGTCCGCCTTCCCAGTACTGCCTTATCTTTCGCAGGGCCAGGCCTCCGAAAAACAGACCGTTGATAAATGCAATCGGCCAATACATTGATTTAAAATTAAAACCGTTTTTTCCCATTACCTTAAAACGTCTATTCATCATTATTCATCCCTCCTTTGCTTTATCTTTTGCCATGGGCCTGACAATTATAGCTGGTTTAATGTTTACATCCTGACTAATTATGGTGAGACTAGAAAATTGCCTTCATGGCGGCAAAATGATAAATTAAGAATAGTGATTTTTCGGACTAGCTTTTGAGGTACTTGCCATGAAAAACAAACACAGTGTTCCCCGGGCCATGCTCAAATCCATGGCTGATGATATAGCCAAGTATATCCGGACCAATGAGGGCTGCTTGTCAATTCTGGAGATCACCGAGGATATTCCCTATGATATACGGGCTGAAGTCATTGAAGGACTTTCTTGTTTTCACAGCCCGGCGATGGCCAACTTTTTTCAGTTGATCAAGCTTGAGTACGGGCGCGAATTCGACCAAATATGTACCCGCACCCTGGCCAAGTATAAACTGACTGGTTTGGAGCCCCACTTTCCGCCCCTGATCAGAAAAAACTTTTTCCGCGCCTTTGCCAGCACTAGCCGTAATACCGGCCGTATGACCGTCGATGTTGCCTGGATTAAACCAGATGGCCGCTTGTATGTGGAGTGTTTTTTTCTGGCCTTCAGCCCCGATGGGGTGCACAGTTTTTTCGTAATTGAAGACATGCGGCCGGATCAATATGAACAGGATCGGGATAATCAGCCGGAGTTGGTCGAGGTGGATTATGCCGAGACCTGCATGCTGATCCGTGACGCGTACAAGTTCAACGTACGTTTCATGAGTCGTCCGGCCTTGGGCCGGTTTCTGTATCAAAAATACTTGGATGAGGATGTGGCGAACGAGGACAGCAATGTCACCACCCTGCTGCGCAAGCTATCCCCCCGGCTGGCGCCGCGCCAGCTGGTCAACAGTTTTTTCCACGCGGTCCGCTGCCAGGATTTCAATTACCTGTTCTCCATTCTGGACGAGTGCCGTTTGTCAGAGGGAGCTTTATTGCAGCAGATCAACCGGGCTATTAAACCGGGAACCCTGTTGTTGGAAGGCAGGGTGGAAGAAATACGCGGCTCCCACAATAATCTGGCACTTTCGGCTTGTTCCATAACCATGTACGAACGCGAGGTGTATCGCAGCGAATATGTCTTCTCGGTCTCCCGCGATTCCTTGGGGCAGTGGCTGGTGACCGACATTGCCCAGACCGCTCATGCCCAAATGGAAACCGGGTCGGCGGCGGATCCCTTCGCAGTGCCTGTTTATTGCCGGGTATACGAAATCATCAATATGGACGATCTGTTCGAAGTCCTGGACCGGATAGACAATATCCGGGAGGTGGAGGAACTTCCCTATGGTATGCATATGCGGGTGACATGCTTCGAAGACGATTATAACCATGGGGTTACCTTCATGAGTGGAGTAATAGCTGATTTGGTTATCAACGGCGACGAGTTTGTAATCATTTCCCAGCACCAGGATACGCTTGAAGACCTGCACTCCTTACTTAACATGGAAACCCCTTATCCTCTGATCACCAGGGGTGAGTACGAACTCACCCTGGCTACCGCTTACAGTTACCTGAGTGGACGCTACCTGAATTTCGAGGATATTTTGCTGGATGATGAGGAGGACATGGCTTTTGAGGATGGCATGCGTTTTATTACTGCCCGTTATGTCATGAAGGACCGGGCTGAGGTGCTTCGCCGGCTCGAAGGCCTGTCAGGACCGTGGGTCGAGTTGCCGGGCCAGTTGCAGGTGGTTTACCAGCTTGACAATTGTTGCCATCCGCCCGGGTTTATGGCCGAATATACCGTCGGTCCCAACTGGATAATGGTATCGGCTTTTGGTGAGCGGGATATTCGTGCGGCGCGCGAGTTTTTCGAGGAGGGCATGTATGAAGCCTTGGAGTTTGACGGCTTGGAGATAAGGGAAGATGGAATTTTTGAAATACTCACCCCGGACGTAAAGAAATCTTACCCTCAGTTGGAAGCCCAATTGAAGGAGATGTATCTCAACAAGTGGTACCATTCACATTTTTCCATGCTGCGGGGAATGACCCCCTCCGAGGCCTGCCAGACGGAAGAGGGCACCCGGTTGCTGTGGACCATGTTCAAGCATATTACCCATAAGGAGCAGCGGCGGGTACGGGGCGAACGCAAGAAGATCGGGGTAAAAGAATATATTGGCAAGTTGAACCTGCTGCAGGAAGGCGAATTTTAGGATTGACAATGAGGCGAATTTTGAATTATACTCTTTCACATATTACTTAAAAGGCAATGAAGGAAATGCTTGTGCAATGGGACGATCACAGAGAACCGGGGGGGCTGGAAAACCGGTATCGGATTTGCGCAGGTGGCTCATTCCGGAGCTGCTATCTGAACAGCCTGGCAAAGGCCTATTAGGTGGAGCCGGACGAACAAGTCCGTTATCAAGTTAGCACAAAAGATCGAGGCTTATATTTGTGCTGTAAGCGGTCATGCTTGTATGAGTATGGCAAACAGGGTGGTACCGCGGGAATTTACCTCTCGTCCCTGACCAGGACGCGAGGTTTTTTTATTTCCTTTTTTATAGGTTGGGATATAAATCCGACTGGAGGAGAATTGTCCATGAAGAGCGATATAGTCAAACACGGATTGGAAAAGGCGCCCCACCGTTCCCTGCTCAAATCCCTGGGTCTTACCGACCAGGAAATGGAGCGCCCGTTTATCGGTATCGTCAATTCCCACAATGACATAGTGCCGGGTCATATCAATCTGGACAAGATAGCAGCGGCGGTTAAAGCCGGAGTAAGACTGGCTGGGGGTATCCCTTTTGAGTTTCAGACGATAGCGGTCTGTGACGGTATTGCCATGAACCACATCGGGATGAAGTATTCCCTGGGTAGCCGCGAATTGATCGCCGATTCGGTGGAGATCATGGCTACTGCACACGCATTCGATGCCCTGGTGTTCATTCCTAATTGTGACAAGGTGGTGCCAGGCATGTTAATGGCCGCCGCCCGTCTCAACATTCCCTCCATATTCGTAAGCGGAGGCCCTATGCTGGCCGGGATTTCCGAACGGCGGGCTATTAGTGTTACCCAGATCTTCGAGGGGGTCGGGCAAGCTGCCATCGGCAAGATCGATATGCAACAACTGGCTTGCCTGGAAGAGCAGGCTTGCCCTACCTGCGGATCCTGTTCAGGTATGTTTACCGCCAATTCCATGAATTGCCTGACCGAGGCTATAGGAATGGCCCTGCCGGGTAACGGGACCATACCGGCGGTCTATTCAGAGCGCATAAGGCTTGCCAAGCTGACCGGCATAAAGATAATGGAACTGCTGAACAAAAATATTCGCCCCTTGGATATAATGACGCCGGCAGCCTTCCATAATGCCATCACTATGGATATGGCCATAGGCTGCTCCACCAACTCGGTGCTGCACCTGCTGGCTATTGCCGACGAAGCGGGGGTTAACATTGATCTCGACCTGTTTAACCAAATAAGCGAGAATACCCCCCATCTATGTAAGATAAGCCCGGCCGGATTCCATCACATGGAGGACCTGTACCGGGCCGGAGGGGTGCAGGCAATCTATAATGAACTCAGCCGCCGGGATCTGGTCGACAAAGAAGTCCTGACTGTCACCGGTGCGAAGCTGGGTGAGAATATCGCCGCCACCCCGGTACTTGACTATGAGGTCATCCGTCCCCTCGACAACCCTTACAATAACAGCGGGGGATTGGCCATACTGTTCGGCAACCTGGCTCCCGAAGGGGCGGTGGTCAAAAAGGGCGCCGTCGATCCGGAGATGATGCAGCATCAGGGACCAGCCCGAGTATTCAACAATGAGGAAGATGCAGTATCCGCCATTCTGGCCCAGAAGATAAAGGCCGGTGACGTAGTGGTCATACGTTATGAGGGCCCGCAGGGAGGACCGGGGATGCGGGAGATGCTTACCCCTACTTCAGTAATTGCCGGTATGGGACTGGACCGCGAGGTAGCCCTGATAACCGATGGCCGTTTCTCAGGAGCCACCCGCGGAGCATCCATCGGCCATGTATCGCCGGAAGCAGCTTCGGGAGGACCGATAGCGTTGGTAGAGGAAGGAGATATGATCCAAATCGATATTCCCGCCCACCGACTAGAGCTCCTGGTTGATGACACCGAACTAGCCAACCGGCTTGGCCGGTGGACGAAACCCCAACCAAATATCACGACCGGTTATATGAAACGATATGCCAAGATGGTTCAATCAGCCAGCCGGGGGGCCACTTTCAGAAAATAAACCCCTCCAACCAGCGATTAGAAGCGGGCCATCATAAGCCCGCTTTTCTAATCACAATTATTGCCACCCATTGTCGAGGCCAGCAGCATTTACTTAAGCTAACCCCGCCCCGCCCGATTGGTGCTCACGGGATCCAACCAGTCGGAATGATTGAATTTTAGTCAAAACACTCACTAAGGGCTTCATTGCTTACCCAAGCAGTTTGAATATATTTAAAACAGATTTATATGGAGGTGAAGGGTGTGAAATTAAAAGGAGCCGAAATTTTAATGCACTGCCTGCAGAGAGAGGGAGTCGACGTAGTATTTGGTTATCCGGGAGGGACGGTACTGCCTATTTACGATGCCCTCTACGATTCACCCATAAAGCATATTTTGGTCAGACATGAGCAGGGCGCGGCTCATGCTGCCGACGGTTATGCCCGGGCATCAGGAAAGGTGGGTGTATGTATTGCTACTTCAGGACCAGGGGCTGCCAATCTGGTAACCGGAATCGCCACCGCCAATATGGATTCCGTCCCTATGGTTTGCCTGACCGGACAGGTGGCATCCACCCTGATCGGCAAGGATGCCTTCCAAGAGGCTGACATCAATGGTATTGTTCTGCCCATCACCAAACATAGCTACCAGGTTCAGAAGACTGAGGACGTGGAGAGAACAATTAAGGAAGCCTTCTATGTTGCCCGCACCAACCGGCCCGGCCCGGTCTTGGTCGATCTGCCCAAAGATATTATGGCGCGGGAAATCGACTTCGAACCGGATGAATCACCGGTAAAACTCCGCGGGTACCGGGTTATGAAGGGGGTCAATACAGGTCAGATAATCGCAGCTGCGGAAGCCATAAATAAGGCGCAGCGGCCGGTCATATACGCAGGGGGCGGAGTAATCACCTCCGATGCCGCCGAGGAGATAAGAGAGATGGCCGAGAAGTGCCGCATCCCAGTGACTACCACCCTGATGGGGATGGGGGCCTTTCCTGGGACCAGCTACCTTTCCCTGGGCATGCTGGGCATGCACGGAACTCGTTACGCCAATTATGCTATCGGTGAATGTGATGTACTCATCGCGGTAGGGGTCCGCTTCGACGACCGGGTCACCGGCCGGCTGGAGACATTTGCCCCCAATGCCCGAGTTATTCACATCGATATCGATGCCGCCGAGATCGGCAAGAATACTGCCGCCCATATCCCTATCGTCGGCCAGGCCAAGGAAGCCCTGCAGGCCCTGCTACCCAGGCTTAAGACTCGTATGGAACTGACCGAGTGGCATGATGTGATTGCCCACTGGAAGGATGAATTCCCCCTCCGCTATGGCCAGCCCAGCCCAGGGCGGATTATGCCTCAGCACATTGTGGAGACGATCTACGATCTGACCCGCGGAGATGCCATAATTACTACCGAGGTGGGCCAAAACCAGATGTGGGCGGCGCAATACTACCTATTTAAAGAACCGCGATCCTTCGTAAGTTCGGGGGGGTTGGGGACCATGGGTTATGGTCTCCCGGCGGCGATCGGTGCCAAGTTGGCCTGTCCTGAAAAGACCGTATTCGACATCGCCGGGGATGGCAGCATCCAGATGAACATCCAGGAGCTGGGCACTGCCATGCAGTACAAAATACCCGTCATCATTTGCATCCTCAATAATCAGTACCTGGGGATGGTTCGGCAGTGGCAGGAGCTTTTCCACGAAGGGCGCTACTCCTATACCGACATGAGCCACCAACCGGACTTCGTCAAGTTGGCTGAGGCATATGGGGCGGTAGGGATGCGGGTCAACCGCACCGAGGATGTGCGGGGAGCCCTGAAGGAAGCCATGCAGATTACCGATCGCCCGGTAATAATAGACTTCTGGGTAGAAAGAGAGGCCGGGGTCTATCCCATGGTTCCGCCCGGAGAATCAATCCTGAATATGCTGGGAGGTGACCTGGATGAATAAGCACACTATCGCGATAACTGTTGAGAATCGTCCCGGGGTGTTGACCCGGGTGACTACCCTGATCCGCCGTCGCGGTTACAATATCGACAGCCTGGCGGTAGGGGCCACTGAGGACCCCACGGTTTCCCGCATGACTGTGGTGGTGGAGGGCGACGACGCTATAATTGAGCAAGTCACCAAACAGCTTTATAAACTCATCGATGTTATAAAAGTAGTGGACCTGACCAAGGAACATTTGGTCGCGAGGGAATTGATACTGATCAAGGTTAAAGCCGACCACACGGTGAGGCCTGATATAGTGCAGATAGTAGATATCTTCCGGGCCCGCATCGTTGATATCGGCCGGACTTCGCTGATAGTTGAGGCCACCGGTGATCAGCGCAAGATAGATGCTCTGGAAGATGCTTTTCGCCCCTTTGGGATACTCGAATTGGTACGAACCGGTAAAGTGGCTATGATCCGCGGTACCGGCGAAGATAACAGGAGAAGGTAATCGACAAAATATTAAGGAGGAAAACAAAAATGGCGAGAATGTATTATGATGCTGATGCCAATCTGGATCTTCTGATGGTTAAAACAGTAGCGGTGATGGGATTTGGTTCTCAGGGCCATGCCCAAGCTCAAAACCTTCATGAGAGCGGCGTCAAAGTGGTGGTGGGTTTGCGCAAACCTACTGATGAAGCCACCGAAAAAGAATGGAACCAGGTCATTGAGGCCGGGATTACCCCCATGAGCGTGGCTGAAGCAGCGGAGGCCGCCGATGTCATCCAGATCCTGCTGCCCGATGAATTGCAGGCGCGGGTTTACAACGCCGAGATCAAACCCTATTTAAAGAAAGGCGACGCCCTCGGATTTTCGCATGGATTCAATATTCATTACGGCCAGATTGTTCCTCCCGATTTCGTGGATGTGTTTATGATTGCCCCCAAGAGTCCCGGACACCTGGTGCGGCGCATGTATCAGAAGGGCGCTGGTGTCCCCGGCTTAATCGCCATCCAGCAGGATGCTACCGGCAACGCCCGGCAGCTGGGGCTGGCATATGCCAAAGGTATCGGCTGTACCAGAGCGGGGGTCATCGAAACCAGCTTCAAGGAAGAGACCGAGACTGATCTGTTCGGCGAACAGTGTGTACTCTGCGGGGGAGTCACCCAACTGGTGAAATCCGGGTTCGAAACCCTGGTGGAAGCCGGCTACCAGCCAGAGATCGCTTATTTCGAATGCATGCATGAGCTGAAATTGATCGTCGACCTTATGTATGAGGGCGGAATGAGTTTTATGCGTTATTCCATCAGCGACACGGCTGAGTGGGGCGATTATACCAAAGGACCGGATATAATCGGCGAGGATACCCGCTGGGCCATGCAGGAGGCCCTGCAGGATATTCAGGACGGGACTTTCGCCAAGAATTGGCTCCTGGAGAATACTGTGGGCCGGCCTCGGTTCAATGCTTTGAAACGGCAGAACCAGGATCATTTGATCGAACAGGTGGGGGCGGAATTGAGGGCCATGATGCCCTGGCTGAAGGAGACCAAATAGCCTCGACGCCCACCACAGTGATATATATTCTGGATGAATCCGGTTTTCGGGCCAAGGTGATTAGATTGGAGGATTAATTATGGGTGATAAAAACAGGATCTACCTATTTGATACCACCCTGCGCGATGGTGAGCAGTCACCCGGAGTCAGCCTCAATGTGGAAGAGAAATTGGAGATAGCTTACCAGCTGGCCAATCTGGGGGTTGATGTCATCGAGGCCGGTTTTCCGATTGCTTCCCCCGGAGACTTCCAGGCGGTCAGGACCATCGCCCAAAAAGTGAAAGGACCAATTATAGCCGGGTTGTGCCGAGCCACCCGGATGGACATAGACCGCGGCTGGGATGCGCTCAAATATGCAGAATCCCCCCGGATCCATACGTTCCTGGCTACTTCTGACATCCACCTGCGCCACAAATTGCAGATAAGCCGGGAGGCGGCCCTGGAACAGGCGGTGGAGGCGGTCAAATATGCCCGCCGGTTATGTTCGGATGTTGAGTTTTCGGCTGAGGACGCCTACCGCAGCGATGTGGATTACCTGGCCCAGGTGATCGAAGCGGTCATCGACGCCGGGGCGGGGGTGGTCAATCTGCCGGATACGGTCGGATATGCGGTGCCGGAGGATTTCGGAGCGTTTATCCGTACCTTCATGGAGCGAGTGCCCAATATCGGCAAG
>JAKJCH010000110.1:0-5618 GCA_022706565.1 Bacillota bacterium
ATGGGACGGATGGCCGCGCTGATCTTCTCACCTACCTTTTTTAGGACCGCATCACCCAGGTTATGACCTAGATTGTCGTTCAAAACCTTAAAATTATCGAGGTCGACAAACAGAACCGCAAACATCTTGCCCTGATAGCGGGCACTCTCCAAGGCTTTGGTGAGATGACGCAAAAACAACCTGCGGTTGGGCAGGTCGGTAAGGGCATCGTAATAGCCCAAGTGATGGATGTCCTCCATAAATGTCTTTAACTGGGCGTTTTTTTCCTGCAGCTGTTCAGAGCGTATTTCTACTTCTTCTTCCAGATGGCGGGTGCGATTAAGCCAGGCCTGTCTCTCTTTCTGGATGACGGAGTTGTTGTAGAAATACAGGACTGTGAGGCAGACAAGAGAACTGATCATCAGCACTGTAGTCAGGTTCTGGCCGATGGGCCAATCCGGGCTCCATAGCAGCATGGCTGCTATACTGCCCAGGCTGTATAACAGGATAAGGCCGGATAGGACTTTGCTCCAGATCCTTCTGTCCAATTGCTGCCAACCTCCGATGTTTACACTCAGCTATTACATATTCTACATATTACTGGTAAAACCCTTCTTGAAATGCAATTAGTGCCGAAGAATGTCAGGCCGCCAAGCTTCAATGGACATTGTCCACTTTATAGTCAGATTCATGACCGTTGGTCTGGCCGGTTTCGGTACCATTCCCGATCGATGGGGGAGAATACCCCTGTCCCGAAAGACAGGGGCTATGACATCTTGCCTGTCTGCCCGGCGCCGATGGCTTCCCTATTTGGACACAGTGACACTGCGGGTATATTCGTTCCACTCAACGGAAAAACCTAACTGTTCGAAATCGCGCATCTTGATGTAGGTACGGCTATTGACGATTATCCCGGTCATGTTTATCCGATGGCCATTTTGCAGGACATAAGCCTGATGGGTAGCCTGGTCCCAGTCCACCGTCTCGCCCAGTGATTCTCCGACCATGCGCAGGGGCAGGTACGTGCGGCCATCCACCATCTCCACACTCAGGCGCCCGCTGTTGCTGAAAAGGCCGTTGCTGCTGCTGTAATTACCGGTGTCGATGTTGACCGTCATGGTGCGCGGCATCCGGCCCTGCAGTTCTCTCAGGGATATGGCCCCCACGGGAGCGGATACCTGTACCGTCCCCCCGGTAGTAATGGTTTGCTCAGCCGCAAAGGTCGTTACCAGTCGATCCCGGGGATTGGCTGGATCACTGATGTTGAGGTACAGCCGGGAATTCAATCTATAGGTATTGGCCCCGGTCTTTTCGACACTGGAGACATACTCCGAATCGTTGAGGACCCGCAGTATCTCGGCTTCCGAGGCCGCGCCAAGGTTTTCTATCTCCTGGATGGCACTCGGCCCGTCCCGTTTTACTTCCATCACCATTTGGTCCAGACTCTGCAGAGCCATGAGCCGGGTGTCAGGAGTCAGGCCCAGTTGGGTGGCCTCGGCCGGGGTCAGGCCATTGAGAAAGTCTCTCAATGTTTTATCCAATTGGTCGATGTGGTTGATGGTGTAAACCGCCAACGACTTACCCACATCTACAAGGTCGCCGCCCCGCAGGGTCATGGTGTATTTATTGCCGCTCTGGGTAATCAGACTGCTGGAATAATCATTATAAACGTCATTAACCAGCCCATCCAATAGCTTCTTAAACAACATTTGCTGCCCGGAGGCATTGGATAGCATTTGGCTGATAACACCTGACTGGCTGTTTGGCGCCAGACCGTTGAGATCCTGGTCACTAAAGCTAATCCATACCACTCCGGCAAAAATACGCTCCAGGTTTTCCTGCTCGGCCGGAGAGCTCAATTGCTTGAGCAGATTGATTATCTGATCGATCTTTATGTACATCACGCCATCTTTGTAGGCAATGGAGAAAGCTCCCACCTGAGCCCCGGTGCGGCCTTGCATAATAGCATAATCATACTGGAATAGCTGCTGTTTCGTATCAACCTGGCCCTTGTACTCGATCCTCATTTGGCCCATGGCATTGATTAAGGTTTGGGCACGCACGGCCTCCTGCCCAGTGAACATTCCCGCCGGCAATGCGGATACATCGATAGTGTAGTGCCCGTTGTCTATATACACAGGCTGGGTATTGACCTCACGCATCAGACTGTAATAGCTCTTCTCAGCGGGACTGCAACCGCTTATCAGGCTGATACCCATCAACAGGACCAGCAGCAATGCCAGCCACCTTCTCTTAACCATCCATCTCGTCCTCCCCGTCATTTATTTATATATACGGTTAATATACCAAATATTGGCCAGCAGGCCTACGCCTATAGAAAAAATAAAACCTGCCGGGGATCGAACTTGCAGTTCAAATCCGGCAGGTTTGGTTTGTCTATATCGAATGGAACCTAACGACTCTCGCCGCTGGCTACGGTAACGCGGTTGTCTTGGTTGATAGTAGCCTTCACTACCTCCACTGGTTTTAATATGGCTGCCGACCGGTTCACTACCAAAGCGGGATATACAGGTTTGCCCGGGCGGTGTCTCACTTCGGCTTCGCTCAATGGACCTTCGCTGGCCATCGCTGCTTGCGGGACCAGACTGCGTCGCACCCCGGCCACCTTGGGCTTGTCTGTTTTGGAAACCACCGCCAGAGCGGGGGCGGTGCTAACGGCTGCTGCTGTATCTGCCTCCAATGCCGGCTGCCCTGATTCCACACTATTGATGGATATCCCCCGGAAATGCCGCGTATGAGCCCAATTTTCCTGGTTTTTATGTTGCAACAGTCCCCACAGCGTTACCGGGAACCAAGTTAGTCCGTAAAACGGATAAGTAATATAGTAAAAATAAGCACGGCGCGGAGCCCCCTCCAGGATCAATCCCAGCATCGGGTAGCAATAGCCGACCAGACCAAAAACCCACCAGTACCATTTGGGCAACATATTGGTGAACATCGATTCATATAAAGGTATCGGCGACAGGTAGGTCGCCACGGCAAACAGGAAAGTCGAAAACATAATAGTTATCAGGAACGGCTGGAACAGGTAAATAGCGCCGTCGATGGGGTACCATTTCTTCTCCCGCCATCCCTTCTTAATTAGCGGAATCATATAGCGGAAGGCCACGTCCCAGTGTCCTTGGAGCCACCGGGTACGTTGCCTCCAAGTCTGGGAGAAATAAACCGGCTTCTCATCATAGACCTTGGCCTCATGAGCCCAAGAGGTCTTGATACCATTCATGAGCAGCTTCATGGTAAATTCCAGATCCTCGGTCAGGCAGGTGGCCCCCCAACCATATTCCTTGAGCAGTTGGTATTCCAGGCATACTCCGGTTCCTCCAAGTGCGTTGGACAGACCCTTATTGAAACGGGCCAGCTGCCACATACGGTTCATGGACCAATAAGCGGTTGCGTAACAGGCGGTAACCCAAGAATCATTGGGGTTCTTGGTATCCAGGTAACCTTGGATGGAACGATATCCCTTCTTTAGCTTGGAGTTCATCTCCAGCAGGAAATTGGAAGATACTATGTTGTCAGCATCAAAGAGACAGATGGCATCATACTTCTGTTCTTCCATCTCAAAAAGCTTGTTAAACATCCACTCCAGGGCGTAACCTTTACCTCTTTGAGGCGAGAATCTTTCGTAAACCAAGGCACCCTCCTGGCGGGCAATTGCTGCTGTAGTATCGGTGCAGTTGTCGGCGATGACATAGATGTCGAACAATTCGGCGGGGTAATTTAATTTCTTTATGCTCTCCAAATGGTAACGTATGACCGCTTCCTCGTTGTGGGCCGCGGTAATAAGGGCAAATCTCTTTTCAGGGGTGAAATCCTTTTCTTCCTTGCGTTTACGCCACCCGGAAACTGAAACATAATAGTAATACAATAAGAACAGGATAACTATCGCTTCCGCTACGGTTACAATGCATGATAATGCATCATACAACAAGCCGTCCATTACACGACCTCTTTCCCTAGTTTAATAAGGCACCAAAACTACACAGATTCTGCTCGCTGGAATAGGATGTTTATTTGTTAAAACCTTATATACTCTACCAAAAAACCGCAATAGTTTCAATATCTTTCGCTATTGCCAGCCAAGGACCAGCCGCTTGGCCTACCCTAAGCAGTCTTCTTCCTGGCTATTTCTTCCATGAATCCGTACAGTTCCGGCAATCTTCCCCGCCAATCAGGGGTAAACTCGTCCAATCCACGGTCTATTAACCGATCTTCCAACAGAAATGTCTTCATGCCAATCAAACTGGCGACCAAGTCTTCATCCCGGTCGTTGCCCACCATCAGACAGCTCGAAGGTTCGACTCCCAAATGGTCGGCGATCTCCTGGTAATACTCAGGACTGGGTTTACAGTAATGCATTATCTCATAGGAGGTTATAAGCTCAAACGGAAAGTGCCCTACTCCTGCCCAGTCCAACCGCATCTGGATGGCCGCCCGCGGAAATACCGGATTAGTGGCCACAACCACCTTGGCCCCGCTAGCGAACACTCCTGACATCATCTGCCTGACTCCGCTGAAGGCACTGCAATACTTTTGCAACCGGGGAAACCCGGTTTTATAAAATTCTGCGAAGAAAGCCCTGGTATGGGCCTCATCGACCGCCAGACAACTGAAGAAGTGCTGCATAAAAACGTCTTCATTGCAAATATACGGGTTTTTATCCTTAATCATGACATCAGTTGATTTAAGGATCTGTTCTACTAAAATCTCTGGTTCTATGAATCCATTCTGGGCAGCCATGGCGCCCATCTCCTGAAAATACCGGGTCAAGAAAAAATCCATGTCGATGTCCAACAGAGTGCCATCCAAGTCAAACAGAATCGCTTCGAACATCTATATACCTCAAATTTCTAAATGCCTACCGATTACCTAAACAATAATACTCTGCTCCAAGCAGAATCTTTCAGGATTAATTTAACCTGAGTCAGGCCAACTCATCCCTCTCAAGCGGTTTATTCAATTTTACAGGTTTTGGTTTGACATCCATAATACCCATAAAACCGGAGAAAATCAATAGTCTGCAGGGTTGGCGGCTATTGACTAAACCTTTCATATAATTTAGACTAAATCACACAAAAATATCTATGATTCAGCTTGCGCAAGCAGCTTTTTCTTTGTTACCCCAGAGCGGAACTGGCCTGATAACGAAAGGACACCCCCATGGAGCTAGCTCAATCCCTTAATCTTGTCGATATATTGATTAATTTGGACCAATATTTGGTAGCCATTATTACCAACTACGGTACCTGGGCCTACTTGATTCTATTTCTGGTGATATTCTGCGAGACGGGCTTGGTAGTTACCCCTTTCCTGCCCGGTGACTCCCTGCTGTTCCTTCTGGGCGCGCTGGCCGCCAGTGGTGATATCAACCTGCTGGCTATCGCGGCCATTCTCATGTTCGCAGCAGTCGCAGGCAATATGGTCAATTATCAAATCGGCTATTATATCGGACCCCGGGTCTTCAGGGGGGACAAAATCCGTTTCCTCAATCAAGAACATCTTATGCGCACCCACGATTTTTATGAAAGACACGGGGGCAAGACCATTGTTATCGCCCGCTTTCTTCCCATTATCCGGACCTTTGCCCCATTCGTGGCCGGTATCGGCAGGATGGACCG
>JAKJCH010000110.1:5687-5940 GCA_022706565.1 Bacillota bacterium
ATCTCCATTACCTTGCTGCCCGCGTTTGTCGCCTTCCTAAAACAGAAGTTGGGGCCCCGGCCCCAGAAGCGAGGCTGCAAGGCAGAAACCTAGGCAGCTGGGCCCACGGGCGTCGTTTAAGAGCCCCGAAACCCTTTGTTGACCAGCAACTGCCGGCAGGATGCCAAATTGCGCTGGTTCTAATCCTTCATTTGCTTTAAGATTTGACAATCGCCACTCCATGGATTAAAATTAAACTTGCCTTGCTCTAATA
>JAKJCH010000111.1:0-4193 GCA_022706565.1 Bacillota bacterium
GTCTTCGATGCGGTGCTTCTTCTCTTTCAATTCAGTCTCAGTGGCCGCACCGACCTTGATTATGGCTACCCCACCTGACAATTTGGCCATCCGTTCTTGGAGTTTTTCACGATCATACTCGGAGTCGGTGTTCTCCACCTGGGTCTTGATGTTGCTGATGCGGTTCTTTACTGCCTCTTCGCTGCCCTCACCATCGACGATGATGGTTTCGTCCTTTTTGACCACTACGTTTTTGGCCCGGCCCAGCATATCCAGGGTCACATTTTCCATCTTCAGGCCCATATCCTCGGTTACTACCTGGCCCGCGGTAAGGATGGCGATATCCTCCAGCATGGCTTTTCTTCTCTCGCCGAAAGCCGGAGCCTTAACTGCAACACAAGTGAAAGTGCCTCTCAGTTTATTGACGATCAGGGTGGCCAAAGCTTCGCCCTCTACATCCTCCGCTACCAGCAACATGGGTTTGCCCGTTTGGACAACTTTCTCCAGCACCGGCAGTACTTCGGTGATGGCGGATATTTTCTTGTCGGTGATCAGGATGTAGGGATTCTCGAGCTTGGCTTCCATCTTTTCGGTATCAGTGACCATGTAATGGGAGATATAACCACGATCGAAGTTCATCCCTTCCACCAACTCCAGGGATGTTCCCATGTAGTTGGATTCTTCCACGGTGATGACCCCGTCCCGGCCTACTTTCTCCATGGCGTCGGCGATCAGATCACCGATCTCGGGATCGCTGGCGCTGATGGAGGCTACCTGGGCAATGGCTTCGCGGGACTCGACTGGCCGGGCGATGGATTCGATAGCATCGGTCGCAGCCTTGACAGCCTTCTCAATACCCCTGCGCATTATCATGGGATTGGCGCCGGCGGCTACATTCTTGAGACCTTCCTTGATCATGGCTTGGGCCAGAAGGGTTGCGGTGGTGGTACCGTCACCGGCGATATCGTTGGTCTTGATGGCCACTTCCTTGACCAACTGGCAGCCCAGATTCTCCCAGGGATCATCCAGGTCTATGTCACGGGCGATGGTCACACCGTCATTGGTGATGGTAGGGGATCCGAACTTGCGGTCCAGAACTACGTTGCGGCCCTTGGGCCCCAGGGTTACTTTTACAGTATTAGCCAGGCTGTCTACCCCTTTCTCAAGGGACCTTCTGGCCTCTTCAGCAAATTTAATCTCTTTGGAATACATCTATGTAGCCTCCTTCAATATTTGTAGTTAGACTATCTTAGCCAGGATATCTCTCTCTGAAAGGATCAGCACCGTCTCGCCGCCCAGTTTGATTTCCATTCCGCCGTATTTGGAAAAGATGATTTTGTCGCCAACTGCAATGTCCATGGGGACTCTCTCGCCCTTATCATTGAGGGGTCCGGGACCTACTGCTAATACTTCGGCTTCTTGGGGTTTCTCCTTTGCTGTGTCCGGTACAAACAGACCGCTTTTGGTCTTCTGTTCTTCGACTTCGGCTACTTTTACAACCACTCGATCGCCTAATGGTTTGATGTTCACGGGGACGCCTCCTTTTATTATTTGTTGTTAGCACTCAATAGTTGCGAGTGCTAATATACATTTAATATATTAGGCAACATTAGCCCAGCACACAAATCACAAATCTGGCTAAATTTGCCCAATATTATCGATTACTATTATTCTCCTGCAGTTTTCCTTTTATACCTTCATCTAACTTGATTTTTTAAAATACGGCAAGCCAAGGACGCGGTCATTGCGCCCCGTTGGTCGTAACAACTGCAACCACTTTGGGAAAACCTGAATTTAGTTGGATAACCTCCGGGCTCCGACATAGGATTTGGAATAAAAACTCTCCCCCATGGAGGTATAAATCACGCCGCCGGAGTTAGGTGAACTAGAATGGATAAACCGGCCGTTCCCCGCATAGATACCCACATGGTTGATGCCAGAACCATCCGTGTTAAAAAATACTAGGTCCCCTGGGTTCAAGTTGGATTTGTCAACCCGGACCCCTGTGGATGCCTGGGCAGCAGCAGTACGGGGCAAACTAATGTCAAAATGTTTATATACGTACTGGACGAATCCCGAACAATCAAAACCGGCCGGGGTGGTACCACCATATTTATAGGGAGTGTTCAAAAAACGGGCCGCATATTGCAGCACCTCCGAACGAGAGGCTCCAGCCGAACGGCTTGGGGTTGGCGCGGGAGCATTGTGCGCAGCCGCCAATTTGGACGCCTGGTCCGCCTTGCCGGTCAGAATCAGTGTCTGACCTAGGGATAGAGCATCACTGCTCAAATTGTTTAATTCTATCAGCTGAGCAACGGTGGTGTGATGAGCCGCGGCGATGTCCCAGAGTGTGTCACCGGACTTGACCGTATAGGTGGCAAGAGCAGGGGTTGGGGTAGGTATAGATTGGGGCGGGACGGCACCACTATCGCTGCCAGGTGCTAGGGCGGTAGATGGATTGGTAGTTGGTGGAACCTCACCGACCGGTGAAACGGCAGCAGGGGCTATACTGGCTGCTTGTTCGGGGAGTATGGCAATATTGGCCCGGTAGGCATATGTTCCGGCGGCCATCAGGGTCAAGCATATCAGCAACAAAAAAACGATGTCTGTCCGTTGGTTGTTCTTCATTTCCCTATACCTTTCGTGATTCGGTTATATTACATGCTATATAATATGACATCCAACCGGTATTATCCTGCCTTGGACACGATTGCATCGTGGATACATATTCTGGAACCAAGACCAACCCTTGAATGAAGGGATTTTGACCATACCTAGTATGGGAATACGTAAACTATATTATTCGCGTTTCTTCCTCACCAGCCAGCTCAATCGAATTACCCGTAAGAGAATTCACTTCTCTCGCAACATGAATTATTTACCAATAAAAGAGGTCCTTAACCCGAATGATTTGGATAATTGAGGCTAGCGCCGGGGGCAGAGACGAGGTGAAGCCTGCCTCTGCCGGAGGCGCAACAAAAAGAAAAACCTGCAATGGCAGGTTTATTCATCAATCTTGGATAAATTATTCGTGTAGTGCGGTTCTATTCAAGAACCCGTCTTGGACTAGCCTTGACCACATTCGGTGGCGGAACCGACCAAAATCTCCAATCCATGGTCCAGAGCAGGCAGGATAGCTTCCAGCGATTCCCGGACTCCTTTGACACTGCCAGGCAGGTTGATTATAAGGGTATTACCCCTGATCCCGGCGGCGGCCCGGGATAACATGGCCTTAGGCGTTTTCTGCATCCCATACAGCCGCATGGCTTCCGGGATCCCGGGCGTACAGCGCTCAATCACTGCCAAGGTAGCCTCGGGGGTCACGTCCCGACGAGCAAAACCCGTGCCTCCGGACGTGAAAATCACATCCAGCCGCAGCTGATCACAAGCATGAATCAGTTTCTCCACGATAATATCCCGTTCATCGGGAACAATCTCGTAATAATCGAATCGAAAACCGCCGCTGCCCAGCATGTCCATTATCTCCCGGCCGCTGCGATCCTCACGCTCGCCTCGCGAGCCTTTGTCGCTCATTATCAATATACCGGCTTTATACATTAAAGCAGCTCCTCCACTGAATCTCTTAACCTGTTCGGCAGCGCTTAATCAACCGAGACTGTCTTAGGTTGCAGGCTGATAATCAACTTCCTGGTCATTACACTGGTATGGTTTATTGCTGATCACGGTCATCTTGAGGATACGGGTCCAATACCCGCTGCACATGGCCGCTCTTGCCGCCCGCTTTCTCCAGCAGTTGTATTCCGGATATCTCCATCCAGCGGTCTACCGCTTTGCACATATCGTACACCGTCAGGGCCGCCGTGGTAACTGCCGTAATGGCTTCCATTTCCACCCCGGTTTTGCCGGTGGTCTTAACCACCGAAAAGATTGTCAGGGTAGATTTGTTGTCATCAAATTCAAAGTCAATGTCCACCCCGGTCAGCATCAGGGGGTGGCACATGGGAATAAGCGAGGCGGTCTGCTTGGCCCCCATCACCCCGGCTACCTGAGCCACGGCTAGTACGTCTCCCTTTTTAACTGCTCCAGCCCGGATCGCCTGTAGGGTTTCGGGCTTCATATGCACTACCGCCTGAGCCCGCGCTACCCGGTTGGAATCAGTCTTAGTACTAACATCCACCATGTGGGCATAACCCTGTTGGTTGATGTGGGTGAAGCTCATCGACTATCCTCCTATCTGGTACATCTTGCGGCGG
>JAKJCH010000111.1:4249-5931 GCA_022706565.1 Bacillota bacterium
TCATGTTATGCTTGTCCGGCTTGCTGCTGATCGTTTCCATGAAGATCTCACGCAGTTGCTCATCGCTGGCGCCATATAGCATAGCCTGCTTCAGGTCCACTTCCCGTTTGTCGTATAGACAGCCCCGCAGTTTGCCGTCCGCAGTCATGCGGATACGGTTGCACTCGGAGCAGAAATGATTGCTCATGGGACTGATAAATCCTACCGAACCCTGTCCGCCTTCCAGGTTGTAATACCTGGCCGGCCCGCTGCCTTTGATCTTTTTGGCTTCGGCCAGACGGTAATGCCGGGTAATTATATTCTTGGTCTCCCGGGAGGTAACTATGTTATCCCGGTTCCAATATTGCAAGTCGCCAATGGGCATAAACTCAATAAAACGTACGTGCAGCGGACGTCTATAGGCCAAGTCGGCGAAGGCCATTATCTCATTGTCATTGAATCCCCGGATCAGAACAGTATTGATCTTGACCGGGTGCAGATTCAAGTCCAATGCCTTGTCGATGGCCTCCCTTACCGTGTCCAAGTTTCCCACCCGAGTAATGTACTGGAACTTTTCCGGTACCAGCGAATCCAGGCTGAAGTTGACCCGGTCAAGGCCGGCCGCTTTCAGTTCCTCAGCCATTCCGGAGAACAGTACCCCATTGGTGGTCAGCGATATATCGTCGATCTCGGGGACTTCCTTAATATAGCGTACCAGCTGGGCGACATTTCGTCTTACCAGGGGTTCTCCCCCGGTCAACCTCACCTTCCGAATACCGGCTCCAGCCGCTACCCGAACCAGCCTGGCGATTTCCTCCAGGGATAGGATGCTGACATGCTCGACCTTCTCCACCCCGGTATAAGGCATACAGTAACGGCAGCGTAGATTGCAGCGATCAGTAATAGAAATACGCAAATAATTTATATTGCGTCCATGTCTGTCGACCATCGTGTATCCTCCCCCATCATGCCCTTGTTTAATCCGGTGTGGGCATGTCCACCTTAAAAACAGCCTAGTTCACAGGCAGTTATCTTAATCCGAGCATCACTGCAGACCTTGCCCACCTTGCTGGCCGGTATCCCCAGTTTTTCCGCCAGTTCGCGGGCCTCCCGGCAGGTGATGGTCCCATCCGGGGCAAGCTCCTTGATCCTTTCCAACAGCTCCTTATCCAACTATCCTGGCCCTCCCAAAAAAATAAGCGTCTTCAGACGCATTCAGGCTCCGCTATATTCTAGCGCCACTCCTTTCCCACAGGAGGCATGAAGTTTCCATTCACACCCTATCGTTCAGCCGCCCTGGCCGTGACTTTAGGCTTACTGAATCGGAGCCTCTGCAATTGTGACTCCATTATACAATACCCTCAATAACCTAGCAATGATGAACAATATTATCCACATCTATCATCACCGGTCCGGCGGAATCAGAAATAATCCCAGTTGACCGCCAACTCTGACTTTTCAGTGACAACCCAGTGCATGGCCACATCTGCCTCATGGGGCAGCACTGTATCCACCACCTGAAAATCGTAACATACGCCGCATATGAATGTCTGGGGCGCCAGCAGCTTGAGGAAACGGTCATAATAGCCCTTGCCGTAACCCAACCGGTAGCCCTTGCCGTCATAGACCAGCCCGGGCACGATGACCACGTCGATGCTCGCCGGAGGGAACGGCTGGCCCAAGGGCTCGCGGATCCCGAAGCT
>JAKJCH010000112.1:0-2466 GCA_022706565.1 Bacillota bacterium
TGGCTACCGCCAGGATCTTCTCGCCGCTAACAACACCGGGCAGCCACCGGGCCTTCTGTTCATCTGTGCCGTACGTACCTATATAAGGGGCCACTATATCACTGTGCAGCCAGGCAAAAACCCCCCGGCACCCCTGGCGGGCAATCTCCTCGGCCACAATCACCGAATATAGAAAGTCGGCTCCGGCACCGCCGTATTCTTCCGGCACCCATGGACACAGAAAACCCAACTCTCCCATTTTCAGAAAGATGTCCCTGGATACTATCTGTTGGTCTTCCCACTCGTCATAATGGGGAACCATTTCAGCTGCTACAAATTTAGAAAAAGCTTCCTTAAACATCTTGTGCTCTTGGTTAAAAGGCAGAATCCGCTCCATACTAATCTCCTCCTAATCAGCCGGATATTCCGGCTTTACCTCGAAACGGATAGAGTAACAAACACTTGTTGCCTTTCCCTGAATTGCGGGCTTCGGTTATCCTGGAAAGCCATCCCTCCCCCCTATCGCTTAACGGCACAGTCAATGGTGCGGGCGGTCGTTTCTTACCCTAACCAATCGCAAGGGGCATGCCAGATCTGCGAAGCCCTCTTATCGCCCTTGTTAAGCCGATTCCTGGGACAGGCCTTCGCAAATCGGCAGTCCTCATTCTCTGCAGGTAAAGCATTACTGCCTCTACCCAATGCAATTTTGCCTCGCGTATTTGGGGTGTTTTGCAAATGCCGTGATTTGGGCCTTCTTGTCTGGTCTCAGGGCAAACCAATCAATTTTTATGCCGGCAAATTTGCCTTGGAAATCGTACAAGCAGTCGCACAACTACGGTGAATCTCGCATTATGGACAAAAAAAAAAGACCCCTGCGGGTCGTTGTATTTAATAATGAATTTTTGTATGGGCTGGACTACGAGCGGAATTTAGGTCTTATTCATTATCCTTGGGAGGATCGGCAAGGGTTATGCCATATTTGGCCGCCTTGCGCAACACCGTGGAAGGGTCGATGCCCAGGTGTTTGGCGACCTCGCGGGTAGCCCGGTAACGGCTGTAGGCGTGGGAGATTATCTCCCGCTCCACAAATTCCACCGCCTCTTTCAGGGGAAGCACCCCTTCGACCGATATCAGGGGGTGAACATTCTCGCGCCGGGGATTCTTCAGATTATTGGGCAGGTCCTGAGCAGTCAGGATATCCCGGGGGATAGTGACCATCATCCGCTCGATGACATTCTCCAGTTCCCGGACATTGCCGGGCCAGTCGTAATTCATGAAGTCGTCGATAGCGTCAGGCAGCAATTCCTTGTGCAGGTTGTATTTCTTGTTGAACAGCTTGATAAAATGAGCCGTCAGCAGCGGTATCTCTTCCTTGCGCATCCGCAGGGGCGGGACTTCCACCGGCACCACATTAAGGCGATAGTAAAGGTCTTCCCGGAACTGACTGCTGGCCACCAGTTGGGCCACATCCCGGTTGGTGGCGGCGATGATGCGCACATCGACCGGGATAGTCTTTTCCCCGCCCACCCGTATTATCTCCTTGCTCTCGATCACCCGCAAAAGGTTGGCTTGTAATTCGAAGGGGAGTTCACTGACTTCATCCAGGAGGATCGTCCCCCCATGCGCCAGTTCGAAGTAACCGGCCCGGCCTCCCTTTTTGGCCCCAGTGAAGGCTCCCGGGTCATAGCCAAACAATTCCGATTCCAGCAGGTTCCTGGCGATGGCTCCGCAGTTTATCTTGATGAAAGGTCCATCTCGGCGGGGGCTGCTGGCGTGTATGGCCTCGGCAATAAGTTCCTTGCCGGTACCGGATTCCCCAGTGATCAGGACGGTGGAATCCACTTGGGCGATACGGGTGACGTTGTCGAGCAGTTCTTTCATTTTCCGTGAACCGGCAACGAGCTTATCGGTGTCGTATTGTATCTGCAGGGCCCGCAATTCCGATTCATAGTGTTTGCTCAGCCCCTGCGCCTGTTCCAGCTGCTGCTTAAGATTCATCAGCTCGGTGATGTCGCGCACGTTGGAAACCACCCGGAATATCCGGCCTTTGCGATCGAAAACCGGGGTACCGGTGGTCAGAGCAGTCCGCCCGGCCAGGGTTCGCTGGATTATGGTGACCGGTTTTTTCTCCTGCAAAACCAGGGCGCTGACCGACTCTGAAACAATGCCCCGCTCCCTAACCAGGTCCTCCACGTTGAGGCCCACCATTTCATTGGCCGGGACTCCGGTGAGGTTTTCAAAGGCCTCATTGACCCGCAGGGTTGTACCCTTGCCATTGGTCAGGTAGAGGCCGTCATGGGAAGACTCGATGATGGCATCCATTTCCCGGTTGAGCTCCTTGACATTCTCCAGTTCGCGGGATATATTCTCGAGTTCGGAGATATCCTGCAGGACCGCCACCGCCCCGATGATCTCACCGTCTTCCAATATGGGGGTGCGGTTGGAAATGAACAGGGAGTCCTTCAGCCTGATCTTCTGTACCGGCCG
>JAKJCH010000112.1:2476-5916 GCA_022706565.1 Bacillota bacterium
CCGGGGACAGCCCGTGGTCAGGATTTCCACCAAACCGCTGCTGGGAATGACTTGCACGATATCCTGACCCAGCACCTCAGTGCTCTTGATGTTCAGAAAGTTCTCCGCGGCCCGGTTGAGCACAGTGATTCGGGCGTTTTTGTCGATGGCTACGATAAGGTTGTGGGTAGAATCCAGGATGGTCTGCTGTTCGTTGGACAGATACATGAAGGAGTTGAAATAGGCGTAAGCCAAGTCGCTGCGGGTAATCATGCCTACGACCCGATCTTGGTCGACTACCGGCAATCGCCCCACCCTTCTCTTGATCAGGTCGCTCACTTTCTCATCAGGGTGTCCCGTCGTCACGCTGGTCGCCATGACCTGAGCCACTGTGGTATGGGGATTGCCATACCCGGCCAATACCCGGTAAAGATGGCTTTTGGTCAACAACCCGATCATCCGGCCCTGCCGGTCTATGACCGGAGCTCCATCGATCTCGTTTTCCAAGAATACCTGGCTGGCCTCTCGAATAGTATGGGCCGGGGTCAATAACACCGGATTGGTACTCATGATATCCGCAAGCTTCATAATGATCCCCTCATAAGGTCCCCTCATACAAAGATAGGCTAAGGCAGCGGGAACGGTGTTACCCTGTTATTGCCAAGTATAGCACGCAGTCCCAAACCGGACCAGCCTATACGAGCACAGGTGGCCTTTCCCTCTACTAAATACTATTGATGCGGCTGCCGCATATGCCCCCGTAATCGTTATTTCAAGACCTCCACATCGGTAACGTACATGATCTCGCAGGCGCCGTTGCCGGAATCGGTGCGGGTGAGGCTGCTCCGCCAGGGGCCGTAGGGGAAGTTGACCTGGACCAGATAGCCCCGCAGGCGGATATGGTCGTTTTTGCGAATCCCCCGCACCTTTTTGAGTATGTTCCGGTCGCTGTGGATGATGTGGACGTTGGCGGAATGGCTGCCGATGTAAGATGGGCTGACCGGGGTTTCGGCTGACCAGCGGTAGGTGTAATAGCGCATGCCCTGGGCGTAGGAGATGGTGTCGTCGATGTCGGCCCGGTTCAGATCCCCCCAGGCCAGGACGAAATCATACCTGGACACTTGGGCCGAGTAGTCCCGCAGCCGGTTGGTGCTTTTAACCACCGCCTCGATATCATAGCTGGCCAGCAGGGACAGCGGTACGTAACCCTCATCCCCCAGTATGTTGATGACCTGGCTGCCGTCCAGTCCCACCTGTACCGGGTCGGCAATATAGAGAGTGTAAGGCTCGCTGGGCCAAAGGGTGTAGACCAACAGCACTAAAGGGATTATGAAAATTACCGGCAGGTAAATTAAAAACCGGCTGCTCAATTTGGTCCCCATCGCCGGGTCCGGGGCGATTTCCTCTGGCTGCAAGTCCATGACCCTCCTAAACGTTCCTGTTCTCTAATATTACGAAATCGGCCCGCAAATAGAAACAGGTTACGGTCGTGGTGAGATTCATGAGTATGGGCTTGCAATTTAGTTAGGTACCTAATATAATGATGGTGTAGTCCTTAGGTACCTAATATATTTTTTATAAGAGAAGCTCAACAGAGAGGAGCGGGCGATAATGGAGCCACAACGGGATATCATCAGTAATGTGATGCGGGTAGCGCGTAAGGTGCGCCGCCTGGAAAGGCCGGATCGGAACGAATCCAGGGGCTCGCTGCGCCTGCTGCGCAAGCTGGCCGAGCGCGACGGCCTGACCGCGCGGGAACTGGCGGAGATGTTGGACATCCGCCAGCCTTCTCTGACCGAGATGCTGAACCGACTGGAGGGCGCCGGCGTTGTCAAGCGGGAACCCGACCAGCAGGACCACCGCAAGGTCAGGATTTATCTGCAGGATGAGGGCCGCGGTATTCTGGAGCGATACCGGGAGCAGCGCCAACAGGAGGTCGAATACCTCAATTCGGTCCTGACCCAGCAGGAACAGCAGCTGTTTTGCCGTGTCTGTGACAAGATGGCCGACGCCCTGGAAGAGCTGAGGCGGAGAGCAGGTGACTAGATGCACACCACACCAATGAGAGGCGGGAGAAGTTTTCTCTCCGAGGAAGAAAAACAGAACAAGCCCGAGATTACCATAGCCCTGTTGAAGCGGATCTTCAGTTACCTGCGTCCTTATTGGAAGCAGCTGGGCCTGACCCTGCTGGCCATCGTGGTATCGTCGGTATTCGGCATTCTGCCTACCCTGCTAACCGGGCGAATCATCGACGACGGGCTGATAAACCGGGATCTGGGTATGCTGGTCACCTTAATCATCATTTCCCTGGTGGTCCTGGTTATATCCAATCTCATCGGGGTACTGGAAAGTTACCTCAGCATCTGGATGGCGGCCAATATCACCGGTGATCTGCGCAACCAGATGTACCGTCATCTGCAGAGGATGTCGGTGCGATTCTTTGCGGCCAGCCGCCAGGGCGACATCATCACCCGCATGACCAGCGACATCGACGGAGTACAGAGCATGGTCAGCACTACCCTGGTCAACATACTCCGCAATGTCATTCTGCTGACCGTGGCCCTCACCGCCTTATTCGCCAAGGATCCCCTTTTGGCTGCGGTGGGTATGGTGATGGTCCCCCTCTTTATCCTGCCCACCAAGAGGGCGGGCCGAAAGAGATGGCAGATCACCACCGAATCCAAACGCCACCAGGACGATATGAATCAGATAATCAACGAAACCCTGAGTGTCAGCGGCCAGCTGCTATCCAAGCTGTTCGTCAACCAGGAGATGGAATTTGATCGCTATCAGCAGGCCAACCGCAGCATGATCGCGCTCAGCATCAAAGAAAGCCTGGCGGGGCGCTGGTTCCGGGTCACCATGAACATTTTCACCAACATCGGGCCCATGCTGATCTACCTGGCCGGGGGCCTGCTCATGATAAGATACGGCAACACCAGCCTCACCATCGGCGATATCACGGTGATGGTAGCCCTGCTGGGGCGCATGTACAGCCCGGTCAACCAGCTGCTCAACATCCAGGTGGACCTGATCCGCTCGCTGGCCCTGTTTGACCGGATCTTCTCCTACTTCGACCTGCCGGTGGAGGTGAAAAACGCCCCGGACGCGGTGGTGCCGGAGCATTTTGAGGGCCATCTCAGTTTCGAAGGAGTTCATTTCCATTATGATGAAGGGCAGCCGGTGCTCAAGGATATCAGCTTCAAGGTGGAAAAAGGCCGTTCGCTGGCCATCGTCGGACCTTCCGGAGCCGGCAAATCGACCATAATAAATCTCATCCCCCGCCTTTACGATGTGACCGGGGGAGTCATCCGCATCGACGGCATCGACATCAGGCAGCTGGACCTAGATTTCCTGCGGCGTAATATCGGGGTGGTGACCCAGGATACCTATCTCTTCAATGGCACCATCCGCGACAACCTGCTCTACGCCAAGGCCGGAGCCAGCCAGGAGGAACTGGA
>JAKJCH010000113.1:0-272 GCA_022706565.1 Bacillota bacterium
GCCGATAACAAATCCGCTTAGAGTCTCATAATCGTCAACGGGCAGTTTAACCTGCAGCAATTCCTGAACATCGTCCAAGTCAGCGGTGCCCCTGATCAGATAACTGTTATCATCAATTATTTCGTATTCCTTCTCTTCCTCATCATATTCATCGAATATATTGCCCACAATCTCTTCCAGCAGGTCTTCGATGGTGACCAACCCGGCGGTACCACCGTATTCATCAATGATAATAGCGATATGGGTCTTTTTACGTTGCATTTCCCGGAACA
>JAKJCH010000113.1:311-5848 GCA_022706565.1 Bacillota bacterium
TCGCATAAAGCATACCCACGATATTGTCGAGGTTGCCCTCATAAACGGGGATGCGGGAGAACTTCTCGGTACTGACCACCCGGAGCACCTCCTGCAAGCTGGCATCGACCGGCAGGGCCACCATATCGGTGCGATGGGTCATGATATTACCCACGGTTTTGTTGTCAAACTCGAAGATATTGTTGATCATCCGTTTTTCCAACTCGTGGATGGCTCCGGTCTCTTCACCGATATCCACCATCAACCGTATCTCCTCTTCAGTGACTTCTTCATCTTCTTCATGAGGGTCAATACCAAAAAGGCGCACCACAGAATTAGTCGACAAAGAGAGTAAAGATACCACCGGCTTGGTGACGGTTGACAAAAACTGCAAAGGCCCTATTGAAAAATAAGCTATCGGCTGGGCTTTTTTCATGGCTACCCGCTTGGGCACCAGTTCCCCCAGAACCAAGGTAAAATATGAAAGTAGGATAGTAATGACGATCATGGACATCGTCTTCAGCACCCCGGTTGACCAGCCCACTCCGGCTTTCTGCAGCAGCCGCACCAATGGGTCAGCGAAGGTCTCGGAAGCAAACGCGCTGGCCAGAAAGCCGGCCAGGGTAATACCTATCTGAATGGTGGCCAGAAAACGGCTGGGCTCATCCATTAGTTTCTCTATCCGGGCGGCTTTGGTGTCACCTTTGTCGGCCAGGGATTTTATGCGAGCATCGTTCAACGATATCATGGCGATCTCGGAAGCCGCGAAAAAAGCATTCAGTAATATCAGGACACCCAGGAAGATTATTGCCGTAGTCATAGCGGCCCCCCTATAACAGATTTGCGCCGCAAACGTAAAAAGGCACCGGAAACTCCCGGGGGAATTTCTGGCTGCCCTTTATTTTGTCCTTGCAGGAGCATATTTATTTGACAATACAGGCATTCGTAAATCCAGTGGCTCTTGCCGGACCACGGGTTTTCACCCATGCCACCATCACCTCAACCATATTATAGCACTTAATGCCCATTAGATTCGCAAATGCTATTTCGACATTATTGCGTCCGTAAGGGAGGAATCCACCAGCCATTTATAGAACCCTTTTCACCATCCGAATAAGGAGGTAAATATCCATGGCTCAGCAAAAATGCGCTGTCTGTGGCCAGGGGATGGACGATGGGGCCCAATTCTGTTCATCCTGCGGTTGCGAACTTGATTCGGCCGGTCGGAAATGCGCCAAATGCCACCAATCCAATCCCGACCGCGCACATTTCTGCATGACCTGTGGTGATGACCTTACGACTCAGGAGATAGCTGCCATCGATGCTGGCGCAATCCACCATTTGGCCCAAACGACCGCCAGCCCCTTGAATCCAGTTATGGAAATACCCGGGCCTTCCGAATCATCTGACCAACAGTCGGCTACGATCAATAGATCCCTGGCGGTCATAGGAGTGGTGGTGGTGTTGTTGGCCGCGGCTGGAGGAATCTATTACTACTACACCCAACAGACGATCCAACGATTTTTATCTGCCAGCAGCCTTTTAACTGAGCAGCTGGCTGCATCCCAACAAAAGCTGACGGGCCATTTTGACCAGCCCATCGACGCCCAGTCCATTGCCAACCTACAACAGGAATTTCCTGGGCTGATTCAAGAGCTGCAGACCTCAGTGGATGCTTGGGAGGCGGTTAAATGCCCAGACCAGTACCTGGCCCAAAAGCAAATCCTGGGCCGCGCGGCAGAGATTCAGATGGCGGTGATGGAACAGATACCGGACATTCTAGCCCATCCACTGGCGTCAGAGACTGATGTTGTTATGGAAAGTTTGCGGCAGAATCTGAATCAAGCCCAAGATATATCCGATACCTTGCAACTTCCGGGATTGCACTTGCCAAACAGCGATAAGGCAACAGCGGTGGCGGATAAACTGTCGGCCTATTGTGACGAACAGCGTGAGATCTATAAGGCTAAATTAGCTCGTCTGGAAGCCATGAATTACTATTTCCAACAGATGGATTCCATCATTCAGAAGAACAACGAGGCTAAAACCGGTCTAGGGGCCATGCTGGATAAGATTCGCAGCGGTGAGTATGGCTGGTCCGATTATTTCAAAATGATTGATGGTGCCAAGACCACCCGGGAGAGTCTGCGCGCCCAGGTCAATCGGTTGGTGACGCCGGCAGGCACCGAGGAGTACACGGGTGAGTTGAGCCGTTTGCTGTCTCTGTCGGTCAATTACTGTGATATCATGAAAGCCGGCGCTACATCGGAAAGCAAAGGTGACTACAGCACGGCCAATAAAAAATATATAGAAGCCCAGACCCTCAACGACCAGATTCAAGACCAATATGCCGCATTCAATAACAAATACCGGACCGGAAAATCTACCCTGACCAATATTGACAACCTTTAACCACCGGTTTCGCTTGTAGATAGAGACAAGTTGGTCATGTTCCCGGTCTTACATTAAGTATTTAGCGGTAAGTCACCTTGGCCAAGCGACGACGCAGGGCCTTGCGGAACCTGATGCGGGGATAGCCGAAGATGACCACTATACCCGGCTGATTCTTCCGAGGCAGGTTGTATTTCTGTTTGAGGTCTTTGCTGTACTTGATGAAATAGGCCGGGGTGCCGATCATACAACTGCCCAGCCCCAGTGATTCTGCGGCCAGCATGGCATAGGTAGCGGCCACCAAGGGATCGGCCGGATCAGCGTAGGGCGAACAATGGAAATACATGGCCAGGGGAGCATTGTAGAGCAGGTAATCGTGACCTTTGGCAATCTCCTCGATAAAAATATCCAGGGCAGGTCGAATGAAGGAATTTACTGATTCAATATACTCTCGCCCCAAAAAGGGCCGCATCAGGACACTAAACAGCGGTGAGAATAACCAGCGTGACTTTTTCATCACCGCTATCAAGTCGGCGGCAAACTCCTGCACCTTGGCCGGAGTGTCAAAAACCAAAATCTCCACATCACTGGGTGGCAGACCCATTGGGGCGGTGGCCACAGCCGCGGTGATCTTGTCGATAATTTCTGGTTCGACCAAGCGGTCTCGAAAATTGCGCACGCTGCGGCGGGATAGCATCAAGTCGTACAACTGCTGATAATCAGCGCGTTTATCCGTACCAGGTAATGGTATTACATCAGCCGGTTGCATATCGCGGCCGTTTATTTGAATGCATTCCTGAGGACAGACACACATGCAGTGGCCGCAGCCGATACAACCGAAGAAGCGTGGTTCCTCTATCTCCAAACGGCCATCGATCATTATCAGCGGTGCGCCCTTGCAGACCTCGGCGCAAATGCCGCAATCATTGCACTTCTCCGTATCCAGCGTTATCTGAGCAGTCCCGTCAGCCCGTCCGGTTTTGATGGCCATCCGCTACCCTTCCTTAACTAGTACCTCCCGGCTGAGGTTCTCGATATATTCATCATTAAAGGAATCTCAACCCGGAATCATATACTATCTCCTGATGCCAGTATATCATTGGGTCAAACCGTACTCGATTCCTATCCAGTGACTCGTGACGCTACTCTTGTTTGAGCTTTCTTACTCATCAACCTAACGATAACAAGCACTATAGAAACCCCAATAAGCGCCCCCAATCCATCAATGAAAACATCGGACACTTGCGGGCTACGTCCGCTGACGAAAAACTGGTGGATTTCATCGCTGATGGCATAAACAACGGAAATCCCAAGGGCCCCGGCGACTTGAACCTGATTGCTTAGCTTATGCTGCAGCAATGCCATCAAACAAGCCGCACCCAGCATCATGTAAATTGTCAGATGGGCAATCTTGCGGACAGTGTTCTGCCATTCCTGAACCAATTGCGCTTGCTGCCCAGTGCTGAGGTGATCGAACCCGGGAACCAATAAATCAGCGATAAGACGGATGGTTTTTCCGCTCAGAGCACTTGATTCAACACTGTCTTGAGCCGAAAGAGCATATATGGCCACCATCAATAGGAGCACCAGCGACCATAACAATATCTTATTGATAGTCGAACGCTTCATTTATAATTCCTGCCTGCAATCAATACCTCATAAACCCGCTAGTAGTCTGCTGTCTTTTCGAATAATGAGCAAATGACCAAACCATCTGCAGGGTCTTGCGAGCGCTGTACATGTTTTCTCAATAACTACCCTAATAAACAAAGACTCCTCACGCTTCTCGGCGCTAGGAGTTCTCGATTTCATTATCGGGGGCCATAATCAAAACACCCTGAAGGCTATGTTCGCCAAGGATTCACACCAACCACTGACGTTTGGGCATCAACAGGTTACGTTTAATTTTTTGGGGTGGCCAGGTTCCCTCCCCCCAAAATATTCTAATATATTCTATCCTATTATTGAATTCTGAATAAAAACATTAACTAGATTTTTCCTGTCTTTCCGCCATTATCCCAGACTACGACTATGTTATCATAAAAGGTACCTTGATTTTTCATTATTTGGGAGCCAGCAATATACCTTTTAGATTGTTTAATACCCCGGAGATCAACTTGTTAACTCTTAAAGCTAAGTAGCTGCGTTGATATGGGGAGGAGAAAAGATGGATTATTTTGAAGTGGTCCAGCAAAGGCATAGCGTGCGCTCTTACAAGCCTGATCCGGTTGAACCGGAAAAACTACAGCGAATACTTGAATGTGCCCGACTAGCACCTACCGCCGCTAATCGGCAGGCCTACAAGGTGGTGGTTGTGGCTACTGAAGGGAATAAGGCAATCCTCCAGCACATCTATCGAAACGCTTGGTTCGTACAGGCTCCATATTTACTCTGCGTGTGCTCTGTTCCAGGAAAGTGCTGGGTACGCAATGATAAAAAGAACTATAGTGACGTCGATGCTGGCATAGTAATGGACCATATGATTCTTGCCGCCACCGCCCTGGGGCTTGGTACCTGTTGGGTAGCCGCTTTCGATGTCGATGCCGCCCGAGCGATACTGAAACTGGACGATGCCTGGGAACCGATCGTCTTCACCCCGTTGGGATATCCAAATGACAACACCTTCAAAAAAGTGCGTAAACCATTGGAAGAAACGGTGATCTATACTGGCCTTGATCTCGGAGACTATCAAATGACCGCCAAAAAACAGGCACAACTGCAAAAAGAAGCAATACGATCATCCCTGGGGCGGGTTCCATTATTGAGAAAGATACGAAACACTTTGTTGCGAGACGGTTAGATGGCGGGCAGGGTTAGTATACAGGTACAGTAATCGATCATCTGCCTCGAAAACAATCTCTCAAGGTATCTATAACCCTGCTCTGCTCTTCTTGTGTCATGGCGGTACCCGAGGGTAGGCACAATCCGTCAGCGAAAAGGGAATCCGAAACGCTGATTCCCTCCCCATGCGTGAAATACTGGCATTGGGCAAACAAGGGCTGAAGATGCATGGGCTTCCATATCGGACGCGACTCTATATTTGCAGATTCCAGAGCCTCGATAATCTGCATCGGCCGAACCGGGGTTAACTCCGGATTCAGCATCATGATTGTCAACCAGCGATTGGAAACCCCGTCGGTTATTTCAGGCATGAAATCGACGCCCGG
>JAKJCH010000114.1 GCA_022706565.1 Bacillota bacterium
AACTCCCACCTGGCCAAAGTCGTAATAAATAATCTGGCCGGAGGGGCTTACCGCGATATTGCCCGGGTGGGGGTCGGCATGGAAGAACCCTCTTTCATAGATCTGGGTATACAAGGAAGCCAACAGGCTTTTGGCGATATCGGCCGTTTTTAGATCAGATACCGGCAAGGTGATGAAATCAGTGATCTTGGTGCCGGCGATGTACTCCATGGTCAAGACCCGCCGGTTGGTATAATCCCAATATACCCGGGGGATAAGCACATGGGGGTCGTTTCGATAATTGTTGTAAAATATGTCAGCGTTGCGCGCTTCCTGTTCAAAATCCAGCTCCCGCCGCACCGCACTTGAAAGTTCCGCAACGATCTCACTCACCTTATAGAGGCTGCCCCAGGCAGTTCTTTTCTCCAACAGTCGTCCCATATCCGCCAGGATCAGCAAATCGGTTTCGATAACCCTGGCGATACCGGGGCGCTGCACTTTGAGAACTACCTCTTCGCCGCTCTTCAGTACCGCCCGGTGTACCTGGGCGATAGAGGCGGCAGCCAGGGGAACCGGATCAACATGAGCAAATTCTTGTTCTATTTGAATCCCGCTGTCCCGGCAAACGTCCATCACCGCTTGGAAGGAAACCGGGGGGACCTCGTTCTGCAGTTTCTCCAGTTCGGCTATGTATTCCGGCCCCAGCAGATCAGGGCGAATACTTAACAGCTGGCCCAGCTTGACGAAGGCCGGGCCCAACTCTACCAGGGCCATCCGCAGCCGCTGGGGGGTGCCGGGTCCAGGACCACCCTCCCCAACCTCCTTGACCTTCCAGCGCCCCACGATCTTTTGCAGGCTGAGCCGGTCAAACAGGAATCCGAAGCCGTGTTTGACCAAAACGTTGGCTATCTCCCGGTATCTGCCGATGTGGCTGAAATGCACTGTGCCATTGCCCCAGTTCATATTTCCCCCTGCTCCGTTTTTCTTCCTTAACCATATATTGTCTTCCGTACCAACCCTGGCTATACACGTGTACCCGAAGTATAGACATTCTTTACTTCGTTAATGGTGACAGTATAAATCCCCAACAAGAAGAGCGAGGATATGCTCCTCGCTCCCTAATCCATTTGGTTAGATTGTCATAAGTGGTCTCCGGCCGGCGATCTCCCGCCTTGACCATCGACACCGGTTAATTCGAAAATTAGGCCTGCGGCTCGTGCTCGCCCAGTCTGACTTCCAGATCCTTGATTCTTTTCAACAGTTCATCATATTCCGCGCGGGTAACCACTCCGAATTTGCTTCTCCACTTGTCAAATTCGTCCTGCATGGCTTTGCTGAACTCAGCTCTTTGCTCCTCGCCCTTGCGGATGATCTGGTCCACACTTTCCTTGGCGTCTTCCCTCTTTATCTCGCCTCTTTCCACCATCTCGTCGATATAAGCCTGAGCCCTGTCTCTAGTCAGGCTGAACATGCCAATACCCATGTTGATGAAGCGGTCAAACATATCCATCTGATATTCCCCCTCGCTTAATCTTGGTTATATGGATAGCATATCACAACATCCATACTCCATATACTTATGATTTCCAATTTTGGCTGGGATTAATCGGTCCCAGCTGATATCAGCACCGGGTGCGCACCGGTCATCCCGCCCGTACTTCTTCAATCAAGGCCTGGAAGCCAGGCAGGGCCCGGGCGATGGTCTCGTAAGCCACGCAGTAGGCAATACGGGCGTAACCCGGGCAGCCGTACGAAGCCCCCGGTACCATGAGAATATTCCTCTGCTTGGCCCGGTTGCAGAAATCGAGGTCATCATCGATGGGGGTCTTGATAAACAGGTAGAAGGCCCCCTCCGGTTTCACGCATTCATACCCGAAGGATATGAGCCCGTTGTAGAGCAGCTCCCGGTTGCGGTTGTAAGCGGCGATGTCCACCTGGGCATCCAGGCATTTGGGAATGATCCGCTGGAACAGGGAGGGCGCATTGACAAATCCCAGAATACGGGTGGCTATGTTGGCGGCGGTGACGATATTCTCGAAGTCTGCCGCCTGACTGGGGATGACCAGATAACCAATCCGTTCCCCGGGCAGGGACAGGGATTTGCTGAATGAATAACCGACGATGGTATTCTCATAATACTTGGTCAAATAGGGGACCTCGGCGCCGTCATAGACCAGTTCGCGGTAAGGTTCGTCAGCGATAAGGTAGATGTCAGTGCCCAACTCGTGCTGCTTGCGGCTTAAAATGGCGGCCAGCTCTTTAATGGTCGCTTCGGAGTAAATGACCCCGGTAGGATTGTTGGGGGAATTGATAATAACCGCCTTCGTACGGGGGGTAATCTTCTGGCTAAACACCTCCAGGTCAGGCTGGAATTGTGGCGCCGGGGCCGGCACAGGCACCAGCTGGCCCCCGTAGTTGTCTACATAGAAACGGTATTCCCCGAAGAAAGGCGCGAATACGATCACCTCATCGCCCGGATCCAGCAGGGTCTTGAAGGCCACATTCAGTCCGCCCGCCGCCCTCACGGTCATTACGATATTGGCAAAGGTGAAGTCTGTACCATGCCGGTGATTGAGCCAAGCGGCGATGGCCTGGCGCACCTCTTCATAACCGGAATTGTTCATGTAGCCGTGCAGGTCCATAGGTTTGAATTCATTGACTACCTCGATGATGGCCTGCTTGATGGCCTCCGGCGGTTCGACATTGGGATTGCCCAGGCTGAAGTCAAAGACATTGTCCGCCCCGTGAATGGCTGCCAGGCGTTTGCCCTCCTCGAACATGGCCCGTACCACCGAACTGTTCTCTACCGGTCCCCGCATCTTATTTGCAATCACATCTATCATCCTCTCGTTTGACGAATGTATATCTCCAGTGTCCTTCTTCTATGTAGTGACGTAACGACCTCAATCGGCGCTGACAACTTGATAATCCAGATCCGCAACCGATTGTGCCTTTATTCTAATCCATAACCGGCGGGAATGTAAAAGCGGGGATACAAACAACATCAAGTAGAGTTGTGTAGTCCCGCCTGCGTTTTGCATACCTTGTATTAAAACTAAAGGAGGTCCATCCCCATGAGTGAAAAATCATCACTGCCCCCTCACGATCCGGAACAGACCCCGATCTATCATACGGTGGTTCGTTTTCTGGGCGTGGTAACGATCTTGAACCTCAGCGGCATTATCGCCCTGGCCGTCCTCGGCCGGCCCATCCCTGACATCTTGGTTGCCCTGGGTTCGGGTTCCCTGGGCGCCCTGGTCGGCGTACTGACCCCGGGCCCGGGTGGCAAGAGCCGATAAAAACACGTGCCTGGCTTCCAAGCGGCAAGTGTCTGTCTGCAGAGCTGAAAGATCGATCCTTAGATCTTCACTACACTGCCGGTGGCTAAATACTGAAGCTTATCTTGCATCAATTCTTTAAGCTGCTCATAGGGTGCCCGACCTGTACAGTGGCCGGTATAGTATTGGGATCCGGTTTCCATAAGTATGGCGGCGATCCCCTCGATTAAATCCGGGGCTTCACTCTCCTTACTGGCGGGATTGAACAGGTGAAATCCCCCCATCACACAATCGGCTGGCCGGCCCTTGATCTCTATCATCCGTTTGACGATGTTGACTATCCCATTATGAGCACATCCCGCCAGTAACAGTAGTCTGCCGTTCTCGGTAATGATCAGGTTTTGTTCGTGCTCCCAACTATCCTCAACCAGGTCATCCCCGACCTGCATGAACAGAGCCCGGTTGGCAGTGGAATACAACTCCCGCCCTTTCACTGCCGCGAATAGTTCCAATTCTTCGTCTATGCGCAGGTAGTCGTCGACCAGGATCACCCGGCTATCATGCTTTAGTTCCTCGTTGATGCCGATGTCATGGGTTTTTCCGTTGCTGCGTTTGGTATAGTGCTTTTCGAACGCCTTGCGGTGCAGGTACACCTTGGCCTGGGAGTTTTCCTGCAGGAAGGCTTTTAGCCCGCCGCCATGGTCATAATGACCATGAGAAATCACTACCAGGTCAACGCCAGCAATATCAACCTGCATCTTGCGGGCATTATCCAGGAACAAGCCGGACGCACCGGTGTCAAAGAGCAGCTTATGCTTCTTGGTTTCGATATAGAGACTCAACCCATGTTCAGTCCCGTACTGGTCTGATATCGCCTCGTTTTCCACCAGTGTTTTTATGACCATGCGATCACCCCTTTTCTGATGATACCCTGACGGGTTTGGTGCCATCCTTGCATTTGGGAAAAATAATCGTAAACACAGTGCCCTTAGTACTGGTGTCAAACTCCATGTAGGCATTATGCCTTTCCACGATCCGACAGCAAACCGCCAATCCCAGACCGGTTCCTTTTTCTTTGGTGGTAAAAAAGGGCGTCGCCAAATGCTCCATTATGTCAGCCGGTATTCCTGTTCCTTGGTCTTCGACGATCAGGTTCACCCCATATTTATCTTCAAAGGTCTTAATGGTCAGGATTCCTCCATGGGGCATGGCATCCATGCCGTTAATGGCCAGGTTCAATACCAGTTGGCGCACTTCCGATTCGTCCAGCATAATGGCCGCGGTCTCGTGCAGGTCCATGTCTATTTTTATATCACTTTTGAGGGCTTCCGCCTGCAGAAGGGGGTACAGTCTCAATAGCCGAGTATTAAGGTCTCCCCTCACCAAATTGGCAGTTTTACTTCTGGCCAGAGACAGGAACTCGGTGATTATTACATTGGCCCGGTCCAATTCCTCTATCATTAAATCCATGGTCTCGAAATCTTCATCATATTTGGCATCAGACCTCATCAGCTGCAGAAAGCCTTTCACAGTGGTCATAGGATTGCGGACTTCGTGAGCTATGCCCGCCGCCATCTCCCCCACCAGATTAAGGCGGTCTAGCCGTGATATCTCCTGTTTATAATGCTTCAATTCTGTAATATCGTTGACTACCACCAACATGCAAGGCATGTTCTGCCACCAGATGACCGCCGCCGATAGCAGCATGGTTCTGGTCATACCTTTAAGCCTGATTCTGGTCTCGTAATTTATCACCCGATGCTGCAATGCAATCAGCTTTTTCAGGTTTTCATAATCGTCATTATGCATCCAGATGGTCAAATCACCGGCATGGATTTGAAGGGCCTGTTCTTTACTCAGACCGGTAATTTCCTGGAATACTTCATTGACGTCAATCAATCTTTCATCTCTTAGGGAAACAATGCACATCCCCAACGGGCTCAGATTAAAAAGAGTATAAAAGTTGTGGGTCACAGAATTGTGGTATAGCCCTTAGATTCAACCACACCAATCACCTCAGATCAATAATGATATCACAATGCACTGAGATAACCGGTACATGAAGACACAAGGACACAAACCTGCTGTGGAAGAAAGCAGTAGGTCATTAGTGCTATGGTATCCCAGTAGCCGGCTGTCATAACTGAATAGTCTTAGACCCTAGGTTTTGCGTCCCCGCCTTTCGCCGGGTTTGCCCTTGTTGGTTATCCAAGCATTTTGCCTAACCTTATTTATGTTGTTTAATTACATATTTTAGCATGGATATATAAGAACTACATAGAAAAAGATATTTAAAGATCTGACAATTAATTCAGAAATTTTGATTGTCCTGATAATCATTCAGGCCTGATGGTGATGAATGTTAACCGCCCTGCACGGTCATAGTTCGGCAGGATCTGATGCGCCCGCGAAAAATGACACCGCTTCTTGACAATCTCGCCGCCGGTATACTATAATTCTTTTTGCTGAGAAGATGCTCAGACCCAAGCGGTAGTGGCGGAATTGGCAGACGCGCTAGATTCAGGTTCTAGTAGTCGCAAGGCTGTGGAGGTT
>JAKJCH010000115.1 GCA_022706565.1 Bacillota bacterium
TATGGGCGGCTCATCCTCCAGCTCGGGTACTGACTGGCTGTCAAAGCTATACATATTCAGGCACACTGTCCTATCAACCAGGATGAAGGCCGGCATCTGGTAATACCAGGCCTTGTTCATAGCCACTCCAGCCCAGTAATAAGCTTCGTCGGCATCGCCGGGAGCGACGACCAAACGAGGGAACTCGCCATGGCCGGCATGAAGGACAAAATGCAGATCGGTCTGGGCGGTATAGGTAGGCATGCCGGTGGAGGGCCCGCTTCTTTGCGCCATAACCACGACCACCGGGAGTTCCGCCTGTCCGGCCAGCCCCAGGCCCTCGACCATCAAGCTAAAGCCCCCTCCCGAGGTACCGACGGCATTCTTCACTCCCATATAGGAATAGCCCAGGGCACTCAGCATCACCGCGATTTCACTCTCCGGTAGTAGAACATGCAGTCCGAATTCCGGCTCCAGACCTGCAAATAACTCCAACAGCGGCGAGACCGGGGTCATTGGGTAGCCGATATAGGCTTGCATGCCAGCCTTGAGTAAGCCCAGGCCCATGGCCTGACATCCGTTCAAGGCGGGCAGGACCGGCTGTGCCAGCGGTTGCAGAGTATCCACCGGGCGGGCCTGATCATAGCCCATGCGGGCGGTGCGCAGCTTTAGCTCCGCCGACTCTGCATCAAATTTGAGGATCAGTTCCTCAAGAAAGACAAAATCTATCTGCAAGGCCCGGCAGAGTGCGCCGATCAAGCAAAATCGGTCCATAGCCGGCGAGGCGCCAGCAGCCTCAAGGATTTCCCGCACGTTCAGAGCAATTACCGTCGACTGCGACAAGCCATCCAGCTGGATTCGGGCAGAATCGTAGATTATCAGGGTATTTTCCTTTAGATTGGTTTTATGCAGGTCGATGGCATCCTGGTTAAAGGCGAGTACAATGTCTACCAGATCGGAGTGAGCGGCAATCTGATCCTTGGACGCCCGGACGATGACGAACTGGTGTCCACCGCGGATCAGGGAAGGATAATCATGCTTCAAGTAAATTCGATAGCCCAGCCGGCTGAAAAGCCTGCTGATCAGCACTCCGGCGCTATCGATACCATAGCCGGTTTGACCCCCAGCGAGTACAGAAACCTCTGACAAAGTAAACCACCCTCCTTCATTATTGACATAGAGTCGTGGAGCCTGTTCGCGATCACTGTAAAAACTCATCTAATAAAGTATGCCTGTCTATAGTATAAATAAGTCACCATAACAAAGGAAGCGAGGCATGGGGACGGTACCGCAGCCTCCTGGACAGCGATCCTAACCTCCTCAGTGCTTCCCACAACCAAATGTGTTACAGGATGTGGTAGATTAATAGATACAGGTCAGGGGTCTTGATTCGAGGAACCAGGCCATGACGAAAGCAGATGTGATCCCCTTAATGGCGATCATATTTACTTCGTAGAGAAGGAGGGTATTTATGAACAGTAAGCGGTGGGTTGCCGTGGGGCTGGTTGTTTTATTGCTGGTAGTATATGCGCGAACGGACGTTAATAAGAGTGTGTCTGCACCAGAAGGGTTGTCTCTTCTAACCTCAAAGGCGTTCCGCACCGAGACCTACAAAGAGGGTAGCGGCGATAACATTGCCCTGATCAGGGTAGATGGTACGATTATCAATCAGGCACTGTCGTTCAGTACCGACCCGGCTGCCTACAATCACCAGTCATTTCTGCAGCAGGTGGAAGAAGCATTTACCCGTCCGGACATTAAGGCGGTGGTGATGGCCATAGACTCCCCCGGGGGAGGATTGTATGAAAGCGACGAAGCCTACCACAAGATTATGAAAATGAAAGAGAAGCATAGTAAACCCTTGATAGTATCCATGGGTTCCATGGCGGCTTCCGGGGGGTATTACCTGGCCATGCCGGCCGACAAAATATTTGCCCAACGCACTACCATTACAGGATCTATCGGGGTTATCATGAGTTCCTATAATTATCAGGAACTGGCCAAGAAAATTGGCATCCAGGAAGAGGTTTTCAAGAGCGGGGACAACAAGGATATGCTTAACCCTATGCGCGCGACGACGGATGAAGAAAGAGCAATCATGCAGAGTATTATCGACGAGAGTTATGGATTCTTTGTTGATGTAGTGGCGCAGGGGAGAAAAATGGATCGCCAGACTGTGATTAACCTGGCGGACGGCCGTATTTATACCGCCACACAAGCCCTGAATGTCGGATTGATAGACGGGATTGGTGACCTGGATGCAGCCATTGCGGAAGCAGGGAACATGATTCAAGAAAGTGATCCCAATGTATTGTTGTTCAAAAATCCTCCTCCGTATAATATGAATTGGCTGTTGTCGCTGCTATCGCCCCAATTGGATTTGCTGGGATTCCAAAAGGACATGGAGAACATTGTTCCCAGACCAATGTATCTTTATCATTCCTAACGAAAGGGGAGATAGTCGTGAGTGAAATTGTGGAATCCAATGCTGCCAACCCTGGGCTCAACTCCGGTGGAGACCACGCCTATCGTCTGGCGGGATTTTGGCCCCGATTCTGGGCTTTCTTGATTGACATCACCGTCATCGCCCTAACCAGTCAGATAGTATTCAGGCTGGTATGGCCAGCAGGACTAGGGTATGATACGGTACAGTCCTATGTATTGTACAACAGTCTGTTTCCTGGCATTTGGGGAGTTGCTTACCTTATATTAATTACTGGATTCTTCGGACAAACGCTTGGGAAAATGATCATTGGCCTTAAAGTTATCCAAACCGACGGACAGGCCTTAACATGGCCGACAGTAATAGTGCGGGAACTGTTTGGCCGCCCCCTGTCCCAATTATTGGGCACCAATCTCGGGTATCTGGTTTGCGCCGTCCATCCTCGGAAACAGTCTTTGCATGACCTAATAAGCGACACCTACGTTGTCCACGATCCCGATCTCAAACCTGGCCGATGGATAAATATCACTGCCAGTTAGAGAAGCGGGATACAGTTACCATAGACATTGAATTATTTAACCGGCAGGGGGATGATAATAGACTTTAATAGATAATGGTAAATCCTATTGAGAAGCGCTATCTCCGGCGGGACAACGCCTCTCATGAATAAGCACGGTATTGGATTAAACGCGTTTCGCGCAGGGGAGGCAACATATTGAAATACGAGACCATTATGAACAATATCACCGCAGAACTAACCGGGGATCCCAACCAGGACATTCCATACCTGATGCAGCAGGCGGAAAAATACAAGGACCACACCCATGGGCAGGAGCTCTTGAGCAGCATAGGGGCCATGATTTACGAGATGCTGCCGGAGGATCAGAAGCAGGCTTGGGATGAGATGATTAACCAGGACCAACAGGGCATCGGCGCGGTGATGCAGGAAGTCCAGTTTCAGATTTTCCAGAAGGATTACCAGGCGGCGTTGGAATTGCTGGAGGGGTTGGTAGCCAAGGTCGAAGAGTCAGACCAGTACACCGATAATGAGGCGCAAGCGTATTTTTCATTCAACAACTTCCTGGAGGACATGCTATACCGGGAGCTGTACCATCCGGAACGGGATATTCAGCATGTCCATGATGATTACTCGGAAATGTACTTTATTTACGGTAATCTCCTGTTGGATCTGGAACGGATCGATGAAGCAGAAGCGGCCTTGCTTAACGCCGCTCGCTGGAATCCGATGCGGGCGGATACTCTGTACGCGCTCGGGGAGGTATATAAAAGGAGAAAACAGTGGCAGGAATTCTACGAGGTCACAGTGAAAGCCCTCGAAAGGGCATATCAGACGGAAAATCTCACCCGCGGCTATCGAAATCTGGGCTACTATTATATCGAGAAGGAAGATTTTGAACTGGCTACCGCCTTGTTTTTTTTGAGCCTGGGTTTCGAACCGGATAACCAGGCCGCCAGAGCGGAGTTGGCGTATATAGCCCAAGTCACCGAGGGAAACATTATTGCGCCCACCCTTGAGCGGCTGACCGAGTTGTTCGAACAGAATCATATCCAGATGGGGCCTAATCCACTGGTGGTGCAGATTGCGCTGTCGATCGGCAATGAAGCCAGCCAGGAAGGGGCTCTTGATGCTGCTGTGTATTTTTATTCCATTGCCTACGAGCTGACCGGAGAAGAGAAGATTAAGGAGCAAATTGATGCTCTGGCCGGGAGTGGTTTGGTCTAAGGTCAAATATGGGCAGGCGAATCTGCCTCACCTACCATTTGCATCGCATAAATCCAAAATATAGTGAGAAGATATAGGATAAATGCAGGTAGCAGCAATGGCTGGCGTTATGGCTGGGAGTCCGGGCTCCCAGCCATAGTCGACCATGGTTGTCTGCTTTGGCTTGGTGTTAGGCCATGATTCCATGAGGAAAGGACCAGCCGCCATGATCCTGATTATAATCCGAACACTGATCCTATATTTGACCACGGTTCTGTTGCTGCGCTTGATGGGCAAGCGGCAGATCGGCCAGCTACAGCCTTATGAACTGGTGGTCATAATCATGATCTCAGAACTAGCTTCCATACCCATGCAAAACACCGGTATCCCTTTGTTTAACGGAATCATCCCGATTTTTTTACTAGTAGCGGCAGAAATCACCCTCTCATTAATTTCCCTAAAAAGCGAAAAAGCCAGGGGAGTAATTGCTGGCCAACCCAGCGTGCTCATCGAAAACTCACGCATCCTGGAGGCGGAATTGCGGCGGTTGCGCCTCAACATCAATGAATTACTCGAACAACTGCGCCAAAAAGGGGTGTTCGATGTGGCCGACGTCGAGTATGCCATCCTGGAAACCAGCGGGGAGCTGAGCGTGATCCTAAAATCGGCCAAAAGGCCGGTTCAACCCCAGGACATGGACATCTGGCCTGATTATGAGGGTCTGCCGGTGACCCTGATTATAGACGGGCGGGTAATCGAAGCGAATTTGGCCAAGGCCAACCGGGACATGGCCTGGCTGGAGCGGGAGCTTGCCAATTCCGGGGTCAGATCCCACCATGATATATTTTTTGCCACCTTGGATAGCCGGGGCCAGCTCTATTACCAGGTGAAAAATGCCCAACCAACCAACGCGTAAGGGGAAGATAAATAATTATGCGACTTATGATCGGAGTTTTTATTGGCCTGGGCCTGCTGATAGGCGCAGGTTTTTGGATGAATGACTGGCTGCTGGATTCATCTGTGCGCTTGGTCCAGCAAATAGAGGTCGTGCATGAACAAATCGAATGCGGGAATTGGGCAGAAGCGTCCTTCCAGGTCGACGAGTTGGAGCGGAAATGGGATAAGGAGGCTAAATGGTGGCCGGTGTTTTTGGAGCATGAAGAGATGGACAATATCGAGTTTTCCCTGGCCCGCTGCAAGGAATATGTTTCTAGGCGTGACGATGCCCTTTCGATGGGCCAACTGGCTGAGACCAGAGTTATGATCGAACACATTCCCCGCAAGGAAGAGATAACCCTGGAGAACATTCTCTGATTAAACAGGGCTCAGCCTGACAGTATGACGCTTTACAGGTTTGATTGCCTTGGGTTGGCGTGTACAGGACGCATTCTGGTAAAATACAGGGAGTGATAGCATCCGGGGCCGCGTGTAACCGGGTTCAGGATTTACATGGATGCACACTACTATTCTTTCTCGAGGCTGAATGTGAAACTGGCGATTTTCGATTTT
>JAKJCH010000116.1 GCA_022706565.1 Bacillota bacterium
CCGGTTCAATGCTGCCGATCACCCGGGTAAGGGTGTCATAGGGGGTACCTGCCACCGCCAACATTTGCTGACCAGGCTGTAACAGAGCGGCCAGACAGGCGCTGATAGCATGGGTTCCCGATACGATCTGGCCTCTGACCATGGCCTCCTCGGTACCCATCACCTCGGCATAGATGCTTTCCAGCTCGTCCCGTCCCTGGTCGCCATAACCGTAACCCGATGAAGGGGCGAAATAACTCTCCCGCACCGTGTGATTCTGAAAAGCTTTCAGCACCCTGGCCTGGTTGTCATAGGCGATTTCTTCATAGTGTGAATAAACATCCCGCAGAGCAAGTTCGCTGCTGCGGATCAAACCCAGGGCATCCAAACAGTTACCTACTTTCTCTCTAAAATCGGTGTAGTGAACAAATTATACCTGCAATTCAGGGTCCTACATCTGCAGCTCAGTGTCATCAGGCAGGTCTATATCTTCCACCGTCATCAGATCCCGGCGGGTCAAAAAGTCAGCATCCACGATCCGCAGGGCTTGCAGCCGCAGCGATTTCTCCACCAGGTTGCGCACGTAGCGGGCGTTGCCGCTATGGGGATGGCGCCGTTTGACAAATTCGTCCAACCTGGCTTTTAACCGCCAACGGCATTTGCTGCTCAGTTCATAGTCTCTTTCGGCGTACATCTGCACCGCTATCCGGAACAGCTGCTCGCTCTCGTAATCGGCAAAATCTATCTGCACTGGGAACCGGGAACGCAGTCCGGGATTGGAACGCATGAAATGATCCATCTCCTGGCAATACCCCGCCAGGATCACCACCAGATTGTTGCGTTGGTCTTCCATGGCCTTGACCAGGGTGGCAATAGCCTCTTGGCCGAAATCCTTTTCACCACCCTGGGCCAGGGTATAGGCCTCGTCCACGAACAGCACTCCCCCCAGGGATTTCTTGATCATCTCCTTGGTTTTCTGGGCGGTATGGCCGATGTATTCTCCTACCAGGTCGGCTCTTTCTGCCTCGACCAGGTGGCCGCGGTTCAGGATGCCGATGTCGCGGTAGATACTGCCCATTATCCTGGCCACTGAGGTCTTGCCGGTGCCGGGATTACCTTTGAAAATGGAGTGCAATACGATCGGACACGACTTTAAACCCTTGGCGTTCCGCTGTTTTTGGATCAAAGCGAATGCGGTGATTTCTGCTATCGTCCGTTTTACCTTTCTGAGGCCGATCATCTGCTCCAGTTCATGAAAGGCATCGGTTTTAATGAAACTAGGGGGAGCGGATTGCTCGGCGCTGATACTATCAGCTGTGACCGCTTCATTTCTAAAGCGCATGGATATTTCCATTCTCATCACCATTCTAGTTTATTCTACCCTATATTATGAGAATAGGACCGAAGTGGTGACACTTTGCGGCCGTTTTGAAACCCAGCCGTCTAACCGAACCTGGAATTAATGCGCCGTGCCAGTCTCATTTTTAAACCCCAAACAAAAACTCCCCGGGCAGACCAAGGGAGTCAACCAATCTCTGTTATTCGGGCTGCTTTATCAGGCCTTGTCATTCTCCGGTTTGTTTTCCATCGCCAGTATTACCACTGGTTTCATCGGCGCCACCGTCGAGATGGCATGCTTATAAACCAGTTGTTGTTTGCCGTCCAGTTCTACGACCACGGTAAAATTGTCAAATCCCTTAACAATGCCTCTTATTTGAAATCCGTTGACCAGGTAGATGGTCAATAAAATCTTTTCTTTCCTTACCTGATTGAGGAATGCATCTTGAAGATTAAATTGACTTTTATTTAACAAGGTAACAGCCTCCACTCACTTCGTTAGATATCTTTTACCAATGTTATGATTATATGCTACGCGTTCAGGAATTGTCCATCCAAAATCTCACAAATCTTTTTAACCACCGCTCCGTCATGCCCATTGTTGCCGACATTCACCCAGTGAATGCGCTGGTCCTTTTTGAACCAGGTATATTGCCGCTTGGCGAAACGGCGCGTCTCGTCTTTGATAGCCCTGACCATCCCCTCGTAATCGAGTCTTCCCTCCAGGTAGGCCCACACCTGCTTGTAACCAAGAGCCTGCATGGAATTTAACCCCGGGTGATATCCCTGGGAACGCAGACCGATAACTTCTTCCACCAGTCCCGCCTCTATCATTTGGTCTACCCGCTCTTCGATGCGGGCGTATAAAGAGGTCCGCTCCAGATACAAGCCCACCGCAGCCAGACGATAAGTGCCGCGCCGGTTGGTTTGCAGGGATGAGAAAGACTGCCCGGTCAGCTCATATACCTCCAGGGCACGGATGATACGCTTGCGGTCATTGGGGCCCACCTTTTCAGCGTAATCGGGATCTACCTCCCGCAAACGGTCGTAGAGTGGGCTCAGACCCTGTTCCCCACATTGTTCCTCCAATCGTTGCCGCACTGGCTGCAGCGATTCTACCGGGAAGAAGTTGTAATCATCGACTACCGCCTGATAATACAACCCGGTCCCCCCAGCCAGCAAGGGCAGCCGGTTACGATCATGGATCGATTTGATCAATTCCTTTACCTGGCGCTGGTAGTCGGCCACCGTGAAATTGATGTCCGGATCGACAACGTCGATCATATGATGAGTGATCCTCTTCTGCGCCTCTTTATCCGGTTTGGCTGTACCTATATCCATGCCCCGATAAACAGCCATGGAATCGCAGGATATTATCTCTGCTCCCAACTTCTCCGCCACTTGCAGGGCTATTTCAGTTTTGCCTACTGCGGTAGGGCCCACCAGGGCTGCCAGTCTAAACATGGTTTGACTCCTTCATCAGCGACTCCATCCTCAAATATCGATCACCCCATAGATGATGGGATTGTGCCGGCTGCCTGGAACCCGGCGAAATCCCAGTCGTTCAAGCTCATCACCGGCGGCTTGGGTTTTCATAACCACCCGGCGGCGGGCTGCCCGGCAGGCTTGTTCAACCGAGGCCGGGTCGAGGGGCTGGGAGTTGGCCAGTTTGCGCAACGGGTTTAGGGGTTGGCTGCGCAGTAACGGTTGCTCGAACATGGGGTCGAAATAGACGATATCATAAGACCGCGCAGGCAATTGGGGCAAATAGTCCCGATGGTCGCTATTGACCACCTCGATGCGATTGACCGCTTGGTTGAGCCAGCCCATACGGCTGGAATACATCTTCATCCCCCACCCTATCACCGCAGCCGCGGCCGCTTCCGATTCCAGTCCGGTTATCTGGCCGGTCTGGGAGAAATATGAAGCTACAATGGCATCAGCCCCCATACCCAAGGTGCAGTCCAGAAAACTCCAACCAGGCTGTAGCTGACAGGCCTTGATCAGCAGATCTTCCTGTCCCTTTTTGCGATAGGCGGCAATGCGGCTCTTGGCCATGCCGGGATGAAAAAAAAGCTTCTCTCCGTCAATATAAAGCACCGGACCGCCTGGCTCCCAGACAATCACCCCCCGGGCTCCCTGCTCCCGGGCCAGTTCGGCCAGACCCCGTCGGCGCCGGGGTATGAATTCAAACCCGGTAGCAGTTGCAAATTCCAATAGCCCTGGACCTGGTTCCGGTTGAGATTGGGTGGTGGTGATAACGAACTTCATGTCTATTTCCTTTTGAAACGTTTTTCCAACTCGGGACGGCTGATTTCTATCAAAGTGGGGCGCCCATGGGGACAAAACCGAAAATCCTGGTTATTCAGCAGGTCGCTGATCAGCAGCATCATTTCCGCCCGCGACAGCCGGTCGCCGGACTTTACTGCCTGCTTGCAGGCCATCATGGCATAAATCTCGTCTTTGAAATCGAGCGGCTTGTCACCGCTCAGCAGGTCCAGGCATTCAATTATAAAATCCACTTCTTGTCCCTGCAGGGCCGGAGGGGCCGCGCGCAGGATAACCGAATCGGGTCCCAGCGGCTCCAGATCGAAACCAGTTGCCCGGAATACGTCCAGATATTCTTCCAGTACCTCCATGGCCGCCTTGGACAAATCGAAGGTGAGCGGGAAGGCAAGCAACTGTCCCCCACCATTCTTATCCCTGCCCAGCTCCCGTAATCGGTTGAATATGATGCGCTCATGGGCAGCATGCTGGTCGACCAGCCAGATCGAATCACCCCGCTCAACAATAATATACCCGTCAAAGCACTGGCCGATAACCACCAGATCGGACTCCGGGTGGTTACTTTCGTAATCAGTCTCATCCTCCCCGATATCCATACTTCGTGGGTTGTAAACCGGTTGAGGGCTGGTTTCGGCGATGAACAGCGGCGGTTGGGCATGGGGTCGGCTGGGTTGCGATTCAAAACGATAGTATGGCAGCGAGCTGTCGGAAGGATTCTGCCGGTAGTGAAAATCCGCCGGTTGGGATCCGGCCAGAGTAGCTTTAAGGGCTTGGCTGACCAGCTGGAAGATGGCTTTGTCATCGCGAAATCGGACTTCCGTCTTCTGGGGATGAACATTTACGTCCACTTCGTCAGAAGGCAGGTACAGATACAGAAATACGGCCGGGTATTCCCGGGCCAAGAGCGAACCGCGGTAACCTTCGTCCACAGCGCGAGCCAGCAGGGGGCTTTTAATGAGCCGGTCGTTGACGTAAAATAGCTGGTTCTTGCGATTCAAACGCCGAAATTCCGGTTTGGAAATCAATCCCCGCAGATGGTATCGGTCCCCTTGCCAATTCAAATCGATGAAGTGGCTGGCAAAATCTCGCCCGTAGATGGCGACCACCGTGTCTTTGCGATCACCGCTGCCGGGGGTCTTGAAATAGAGTTTTTTCTCGTTGGCGTAGCTGAAGGAGATGTCAGGCCGGGCCAGGGCCAGGCGGCACATCACATCGTAAACCTGGGCGCCCTCGCTCACCAGCGATTTTAAGAATTTACGGCGCGCCGGGGTATTGAAGAACAAGTCGGTTACGGTCACTTTAGTGCCTGGTGCGGCCGGCGAGTTTTCCATACTGATATACTTGCCCCCGCTAATGGACACACGCACCCCCGCCTCTTGACCGTACTGGGTGTGCAGTTCCACCCGGCTGACGGAAGCGATGCTGGGCAAGGCCTCTCCCCGAAAGCCCATGGTGGATATATGGGTCAGGTCTTCTTCACGGTCGATTTTACTGGTGGCATGCCGTTCGAAGGCCATCAGCACCTGGTCATTGGGAATGCCCTGCCCGTCGTCCGCAACCTCGATCCGCTCGATGCCGCCGCCGGCTATCTGCACCGCTATCCGGTGACTGCCGGCATCTATAGCGTTCTCCACCAGTTCCTTTACAATCGATGCCGGCCTTTCGATTACCTCGCCGGCGGCGATCTTGTTGATCAAATGGTCATCCAGCAGCCTGATTGCCATGTTTACAGTACCGTTTCAGTTTTGCGGCCGGTGTTCATGCTGCGATACACATCGTGAGCCCGATCCTGCAGATATATATAGTCGAAAGGTCCGGATTTACCCACCATCTCATCGTAGATACGCTGGCCTTCCTCTTGGCACTTGGGGCAGCTGTACATCGGTACAGTGATACAGAAGACGTCATAGTTGTCCCAGCCAGGGTGATGTGCGCTTGACTGGATGGTCCGGTATCCGGAACAATCCGGGCACATCCGCAGGCGGACGGTCTGCTGTTCACTGATTCCG
>JAKJCH010000117.1 GCA_022706565.1 Bacillota bacterium
AATCGCCGCTGATTTCACTAAGAATATAATCGAGCAGTCGGGTGAGATCCCAATTCTCGAGTTCTCGGCCGTACTGCCCGATGTGGATCCCGGACAACACTATCTCCTGATAACCCATCTCCGTTAATTGGGTAATCTCGGTCACCACATCCTCCGGCTTCTTGCTGCGAACCGGCCCCCGGGTGTAAGGAACCACACAGTAAGAGCAGAAACTCTGACAGCCGTCCTGGATTTTGATAAAAGCCCGGGTGCGCTTGTGGGGTCGGGAATAGAAGTAAGGCCGCAATCCCCGCTCCGCATGAGGGGATTCCAACCATAGTGACTGTTCTGCATCCCGTGTTGTCAGATGCGTTTCCACTATTTCTGCGATGTACTCCTTGGCCTGGTTGCCGACTACCAGGTCCAACCCATCTATTTCTCTAGTTCGCTCCCCGTCCGCCTGCGCCAGGCAGCCGGTAGCCACTACCAGAGCGTTAGGATTGGTCCGTATAGCTCTTCTAAGCATGGCTCTGGACTTCCGGTCGCTGATATGAGTGACTGTGCAGGTATTAACGATGCACACGTCAACAGGGTCACCAAATTCCGCTACTTGGTAACCCCGCCTCAAGAAATCCTCCATCATTTGTTCGGTCTCGACCTGGTTTACCTTACAACCAAGGGTATAAAATGATATCCTTTTCAAATCGTCTCCCTGCTAATCATGGAATGCATTCAATGCATAGCATCCCGGAGCCTACCGGCGGCGGGCGGCCACCCCAATCCAATCCACATCCTGCAATACCTGTTCGACCACAAAACCATTATTCTCCAGGGCAGTCTGTACCGATGGCCAACGGCTATCGACTATGCCAGACCCGAAGAAATAGCCGCCACTCTTAATTACCTTCGCCGCCTCAGGTATGAGTTCCACTACCACCTCAGCAGTGATATTGGCCAGCACCATATCTGCTTGCCGGCCGCGAATTTCCGTCACTATATCCCCAGCCTGGACCAGGATTTTGTCTGCCAACCCGTTCAAATCTATGTTCTCCCTGGCGATCCTTACCGCCAATTCATCAATATCCATGGCAAAAACACCAGCCGCTCCTAATTTGATGGCGGCAATCGACAATATCCCCGAACCGCATCCGGCATCGATGACATTCTCGCCCCCATGTACATATTGGTCCAAAAACCGAAGGCAAAAACGGGTAGAAGCGTGAATGCCAGTGCCAAAAGCCATGCCGGGATCAATATTGACAATGACTTCTCCTTCCGAGCCATGGTATTCTTCCCACGATGGTTTTATTACCAGACGCTCACCTACTTTAAATGCATGATAATACTTCTTCCAGTTTTCTTCCCAGTCTTCATTGCGGACGTCGTCGATGAACACCGAGCACTTAACCTGGAAATTATCTTCCACCGCAGCTATTGATTTGGAGAAGGCTTCAAAAACATCGTTGTCTTCAGGGAAGTAGGCCTTCACTACCACAAATTCATGGTTTAGAAAATCCTCGGATACAGATTCCGGCGTCCATTTCTCACTGATATATTTCCTGGCCGCCTGAGGGTCTTCGATTATCACCCCGCCGGACCCCATGCTGTGGAAGATACCGGCAATGGCTTCTACGCAAACTCCCTCGGTAAGCACGCTAAATTCTTTCCAATTCATATTATTCCGGCTCCCTAACCCATGGCATCTTTTAATTTATCGAACAAACCTTTTTTGCTGTCTTTGTCTTCCCCTTCAAAAAGAGAACTTAGTAGTTCCTTTTGCCGTTTATTCAAGCGGGTGGGTATCTTAACGTTGATGCGCACCTTTAAATCACCCTTACGGCTTCCCTGCAAGTGAGGTATGCCCTTGTTCTTTACAGTCAGCACATCCCCAGGCTGGGTCCCTTCTGGAATGTGCAAGAGATGACTGTCACCCCTGAGCAACGGGACTTCTACCTCGGCACCTAAAGCGGCCTGAACCATGTTAATATCCAGGTCACAGATCAGCGTGTACCGGTCTCTCTTAAAGCGAGCATGGTTTCTGACTACCACTACTATATAGAGGTCTCCAGGAGGACCGCCAAGGATACCTTCTTCGCCCTCGCCTTGTATTCTCAGCCGGGCTCCGGTGTCTATCCCTGCCGGGATACGCACATTGATAACCCGTTTGCGTTTGACCTTGCCCCGGCCTTTACACGCACTGCAGGGTTTTTCGATAATTGTGCCTTCCCCGTTGCAGCGGTTGCAGGTGTGAGTAGTCTCAAAACGCCCAAATGGCGTGTTCTGGACGTTTCTGACCCTGCCGCTGCCTTGGCACTGCGGGCAGGTGTTGATTGCTGAACCCGGTTCCGCACCGCTTCCTCCACATTTTTCGCAATCCTCCACCCTCATTAGATCCATCTCTTTTTCAGCCCCGAAAACTGCATCCTCGAAGCTGATGTCAAGTCTTACCTCCCGGTCCGCGCCTCTCTGTGGACCGCGGCTGCGCTGGCCTCCAACTCCGCCGAAGAACATATCGAATATATCCCCGAATCCACCCATACCGCCGAAATCGGTGAATCCCCCTCCCCCCATTCGGGAAGGATCGAATGCGGCATGCCCATATTGGTCGTAGGCAGCCCGTTTTTGGGAATCGCTGAGGATTTCATAAGCCTCGGCAACCTCCTTGAACTTCTCGGCAGCATCAGCATCCTCTTTATTGACATCGGGATGATATTTCTTCGCTTTCTGCCGATAGGCTTTCTTAATTTCATCAGCAGAAGCCGATTTACTCACACCTAAAACTTCGTAATAGTCTCGCTTGGAGGCCATCTTTCCCCACCTTCCTGATCAGCCTCGCCTATTTGCCGTCCTTGTCATTAGAGATATTATAGTCGGCATCGATTATATCATCATCTGCACCAGTACCGGGATCACCTTGTCCGGGATTGGCATTCTGGTACATCTTGCTGGTGAATGCATACATAGCTTTGGACAATTCCTCAGTGCAGCGCTCGATCTCCGCCATATCACTGCCTTCCAAGGCCTTTTGCAGCTGTTCTTTGGCATCGTTGACCGCGTTCCGGTCAGCTTCGTCAATCTTATCTTCAAACTCTTTCAGGTTTTTGTCAACTTGATACAAAATGCTGTCAGCAGCGTTCCGGGCCTCTATTTCCTTGAACCGTTTGCTATCCTCTTCAGCGAATCGCTCCGCATCCTTCACCATCCGCTCGATCTCATCATCACTCAAACCGCTGGAAGAGGTGATAGTTATCTTCTGTTCTTTGTTGGTAGCCAGATCTTTGGCAGTGACATTGACTATGCCATTGACGTCTATGTCAAATTTGACTTCTATCTGCGGAATTCCACGCGGAGCCGGGGGTATACCGCTAAGCTGGAAACGACCCAAGGTAACATTGTGCTGGGACAGTTTTCTTTCCCCCTGCAGCACATGAATATCGACCGAGGGCTGATTGTCGGCCGCGGTTGTGAATATTTGGCTCTTGGAAACCGGTATGGTGGTGTTGCGCTCTATAATCCTGGTGAAAACACCTCCCAAGGTTTCGATTCCCAACGATAGAGGGGTGACGTCCAGTAAAACCACGTCGGTCACATCACCGGTCAAAACCCCGGCCTGGATGGCAGCACCGAGTCCCACTACCTCGTCAGGATTGATGCCTTTGAACGGCTCCTTGCCGGTAAAGGCCTTGACTGCATCCTGAACTGCGGGTATCCGGGTGGAACCACCGACCAAAATAACCTTGTCAAGGTCACTCGCCTTGAGGTTGGCGTCTTTCATGGCTTGCTTCATGGGGCCTACCGTTTTTTCCACCAGGTCGGCGGTCATCTCGTTGAAGCGAGCACGGGTAAGCGTTCTTTCCAGGTGCAAAGGCCCATCCTGCGTCGCTGTTATATATGGTATGTTTATATCAACACTCATTAGACTGGATAATTCATGCTTAGCCTTCTCAGCCGCCTCTTTGAGCCGGTGCATGGCCATTTTATCTTTGGTAAGATCTACCCCGTTCTCCTTCTTGAACTCATCCACCAGCCAATTTATAATCCTATCATCGAAGTCATCACCGCCCAGCCGGTTGTTGCCGCTGGTAGCCTTGACCTCGAAGGTACCATCCCCTATCTCCAGTATGGAAACGTCGAAGGTCCCTCCACCCAGGTCGAACACCATGATGGTCTGGTTCTCTTCCTTGTCCATACCGTAAGCCAGCGCCGCCGCGGTGGGTTCGTTGATAATCCGCAGCACTTCCAAACCGGCGATAGTACCTGCATCCTTGGTGGCTTGCCGCTGGGAATCGGTGAAATAGGCCGGTACCGTTATCACTGCCTTGGTAATCTTTTCACCCAAATAACTTTCCGCATCGGCTTTCATCTTTTGCAGAATCATGGCTGATATTTCCGGTGGGGAATACTTCTTGCCGTCTATACTGACTTTATAATCAGTCCCCATATGCCGTTTTATCGAGGAAACAGTCCTCTCCGGGTTGGTGGTTGCCTGCCGTTTGGCTACCCGGCCTACCAATCTCTCCCCGGTCTTGGAAAACCCCACGACCGACGGGGTGATCCTTTCCCCTTCTATATTATTAATGACAACCGCTTCCCCGCCTTCCATCACTGCGATCACTGAATTGGTTGTACCTAAATCGATACCTACTACTTTTGCCATTACCTGACACCTCCATATATTATGAACTAACCTTCACCAAGCTGGGTCGGATTACTCTGTCATGCATTACATATCCGGTCTGAAATTGTTCGATAACCGTGTTTAGAGGATGGTCTTCGCTGGCCTCAACCGTCAGTGCCTCATGGTATTGAGGATCGAAAGGTTTGCCGACGCTGTCGATAGCCGTGACCCCTTCTTCCTTTAAAACCCCATTGAGCCGCTCGGCGATCATCTCTACACCCTTTAGCATACCTTCAATATCCTTGGTCGAATGAGCCGCCTCAATAGCTCTTTGCAGATCGTCGAGGATGGGGATGATCTTTTTTACCATGCCCACATTAGCGTATTTGATATATTCTTCCCGGTCTCGAATACTGCGTTTTCTGGTGTTCTCAACCTCGGCCAGGGCACGCAGGTAATTGTCATAATTCTTTTGGGCTTCTTCCTTTTGTTGTTGTAGTTCCTCGGCAAGCCGTTCTTCCGCCGTCTTTTCAGGAGGCAGGTTAGGTTCGGGTGCCTCAGCTGACGTCACATGGTTGCTGTTTCCCTGTTCGTTATTGTCTTCTTTCATGTCTTTATTCACCTCTATTCAATAGAATCTTGTTTATTAAATTCCCCATCTTTCATTTTGATTATGGTGTTGATCCTAAGAATTGCCGTGGCAACTTCCCCAGCCGTCTTCAATGCGTGTATCTTGATCATGGCCGGGTCAACAATGCCATAGGATAAGGCGTCGATAATGCTGCCATTGTCGCAATCCAAGGTCATACTGCTGGAATTGCTTTGGTTTTGTTCCGCAATCACCTGGCTTATTTTCTCCAAGGGATTAAAGCCGGCATTGGCGGCTATGCACGCGAAGGGTCGCAGTAATGCCTCCTTTACCGTTTGGACCCCATAAGCTGCCATCCCCTTCACCTCACCAGCCATGCTATCCAACT
>JAKJCH010000118.1:0-282 GCA_022706565.1 Bacillota bacterium
CTTAGTATTTTAGCATGGAGAGTAATTAATGCAAGCATCACTATCGAGGGTCTCCTACTTGTATCCCCAAGAAAAAGGACCCTCATAAAGGGGGTCCTCTTCTTGTCTACTATATTCCTAAAACGAATTGCTTAATTCATTGCCTGCCAGAGCACTTCTGCAACGTCGAAAACCTTGGTCTGCTCTTCCCGATCAGACTGAGCTTCCTTGACACCATCAGATACCATGGTCAAGCAGAAGGGACAGTTGGTTACGATCATCTGGGGGTCGGGCTCCAGCAGT
>JAKJCH010000118.1:292-5533 GCA_022706565.1 Bacillota bacterium
CGACTGCATGCTCTTCCAGCCACATACGGCCGCCGCCAGCTCCGCAGCAAAACCCGAAATTGCGAGCTTTCTCAATCTCGATGATGGTGCCGCCAGCCGATTGCAGGACTTTGCGGGGATCATCATAGATATCATTGTGACGTCCCAGGAAGCAGGAATCGTGATAGGTCATCTTCGATCCCAGCGGCTTAGTGGGTTTCAATTTGCCTTCCGCGATCAGTTTAGCCAATATTTCAGTGTAATGATACACTTCGTAGTTGCCGCCCATCTGCGGATACTCGTTCTTTAAGGTGTTATACCCATGCGGGCATACCACGATGATCTTCTTGACCCCGTAATTGTTGAAAGATTCCAGGTTGGAATTAGCCAGGGTCTGGTAAAGATATTCGTTGCCCAGTCTGCGCGCTGAATCGCCGCAGCAGTATTCTTCAGTGCCCAGGTATCCGAATTTGACTCCGGCCTTGTCGAGCAGTCTTACCAGTGCTTCGCCGACTCTCTTGTAGCGATCGTCGAATGATACCGCACAACCGGCATAGAGCAGGTATTCAAACTCTCCGCCATCTTCCGGCAGCAGGTTGACGATTTCGCGTACGCCTCTTTCCTGCAGCCATCCGGCCCGGCCAGCCCAGCCCACACCCCAAGGATTGTAGTTACGCTCCATATTGGTGAAAGCCGCTTGAGCTTCGCCTGGCATGTCGCCCTGCCACATAACCAGGTTGCGGCGCATTTCGGTAATCTTGGGAATGTGCTCAATATACATTGGGCAGTGTTCCATACATGCCCGACAGTTGGTGCAGTCCCAAATAACATCGGTAGTCACCACGTCGTAAAGCAGACTTTGCTCCATCGGATTGACCGCTTCTGCTGCTGCTTCGTCAGTCATGGCCATTTCTTCATGGTGAACGTCCTCACCTTTACGTGCAATCAGATAAGGAGCCTTGGCATCCAAGTGTTCCTTCATGTGCTGTATCAGGGTGATCTTGGGATTCAGTTGCTTGCCTGTATTATATGCCGGGCAGTTTTCCTGGCAGCGGCCGCAGCGAATGCAGGCATCCAGGTCGAGCAGATCCTTCCACCCAAAGTCTTCAATGTTTTCGACGCCAAAGGTCTCCGCTTCCTCGATGTTGTATACCATGCGGTTGGCAGATGGCTCCAGATCACGGAAAGCATAATTGAACATACCGGCAACAATATGCCACAGTTTGGTGAAGGGGAGCAACGCCAGGAACAGGAACGCAATGCCCATGTGGAACCACCACAGGAAACGATGCCACATCAGCAAGGTATCAACTGACATCCCGCCCATGATAGATGCGAACATCCAGCCAAACGGGGATGCAACTTTCTCATAAGGAACCTGTTCCATGAAGGGGGTCTGCTGGATCTGGGCGGCAATTCTCGCGCCCTCAATTACAAACCCGGTGAAAAGAATGGCGAAAACCAGGAGTATAATCCATCCATCGGATGCTTTGGTGTCATTTAAACGATCTGGCTTCTGAATGTACCGGATATATGCCAGTACAACGATGCCAATCATGGCCAGGAAGCCGGTCACGTCAACTATCCAGGACATCACTATATAGTTCGTCCCCGCCAAATGTGGCCAGTGAATCCAATGATGGGCCGCATCAATACCGGCGGCCGTCGCTAGGAACACAAATCCCCAAAACAGGAAAAAGTGCATCCAGCCAGGCAGTGGTTTTCTTATCACCCTGGCTTGCCCAAAACTATTAACCAGGAAGGAAACTACACGATCCCATATACGGTCAGCTCTATGGATCTCTCCCTTGGCCAGCATCCAAACCTCAATCCGTTTCCACATGCCGTATAGAATGAATCCAATTGGTATAAACATGATTATATATATTAGCCATTCGTAGGGAATGTTAGCTCCGACCTCACGCATTGGGACTTCGTAAAAACCCCTGATGGGGTGCGATCCGAAAATCATTAATCCAATTCCCTCCTTAATACACTGAGCAAAGGCACACTGGATATGTGTAAGAACACATATCCAGATGTACCATTGATAACTAGAGGTCGACTATTTCTTTAAGTTGTCCATCAGCAAGGGTATTACCTTGAACAGATCGGCAACTACGCCAAAGTCAGATACTCCAAAGATCGGAGCTTCGGTATCAGTGTTGATAGCAGCAATATACTTGGAGGAAGACATGCCAGCCAGATGCTGGATAGCTCCGGAAATACCGCAGGCGATATAGAGATTGGGAAGAACTACCTTACCGGTCTGACCAACCTGGAGTTCATGGCCCAGCCAGCCAGAGTCGATCGATGCTCTGGATCCGCCTACAGCTGCGCCCAGCATATCGGCCAGATTCTCAACCAATTTGATTCCTTCCGGTCCCTTACAACCACGTCCGCCGGATACAACCACGGCTGCTTCAGCCAGGTCAGGCCGAGCGGAAACGGTGGGACGGAATTCCTTCATAACTTGGTAAACATCAGCTGCAGTGGCTGCGACAGCAGCTTTCACAACTGCGCCGGCGCCAGCAGTGGAACCAACTTCCCATACCCCGGGGCGGATGGTTGCCAGAACCGGGCTGCCTGCTACTTCAACCTTGGCCAGGGCTTTACCAGCATAGATAGCTCTGGTGAAAACGCCTTTGCCGGCCGATATTTCAGCTGCAACAGCATCGGTGGCCAGTCCGGTATCCAGTTTCTGAGCCAGTCTGGAAGCCATGTCGCGGCCATTAAAGGAATGTGCAAACAATACCGCGTTAGGGCTGAATTCATTTATCATTGCTACCATCTGCGCTACATAAGCTCCGGTATTGTAAGCAGCAAAAATAGCATCATCAGCTACATAGACTTTATCGGCTCCGTACTTGGCCAGTTCGCCAGCCAGTCCTTCTACGCCCTGTCCAAATACTACCGCTGCTACCTCGTCGCCGCCCTTCTTGCATTCAGACAGCATTTCATACGTAACTTTACGGATATTACCGTCCTTTTGTTCAACAAAAACCCATGTTCCTGCCATGAATTACCCTCCTTTTTTATACATAAATATAAAATTTATGTGCTTATTTTACTTCTACTTTGACGACGTTCTTCATCCATTCGGCCAGTTTGGCTGCACAGACGTCGGGATCGTCCTCTATCTTGACACCTGCCTGTTTGGCAGCCGGCAGAGCAAATTCAATGATGTTGACCTTATTGGCAACTGCTGCTGCGTCTTTGGTCGCAACTGGTTTCTTCTTGGCAGCCATGATACCCTTCATGGAAGGATAACGGGGCTCGTTCCAGCTTACTTGGCTGGAAATCACGGCAGGTATATTTACTTCGATTACTGAAGTTCCGCCATCTGCTTCGCAGGTGCAGGTGGCTTTTCCACCGGCGATTTCAATCGCGGTTATGACATTGACATGGGGCAGACCCAAAATTTCAGCAATCCGGGTGGGAACCTGGGAAGAGCCATCATCTGCAGCAACGTGGCCAGCCAATATGATATCGGGATTCTCTTCTTTGATAGCCGCGGCCAGAGCGGTAGCACGTGCATACTCATCAGCAGCAGTGTCCTGTTTCACTAAAATGCCTCTGTCAGCGCCCATTGCCAGAGCGGTGCGGATTGCATCCATAGCCTTGTCGGAACCGGCACTCAGTATTACTACTTCTTTAGCAATACCTTTTTCTTTTAATTGAATTCCGCCCTCAACAGCTACCTCATCATAGGGGTTGATAATCAGGTTGATACCAGCATCGGAAATTTTGCCGTCCTTCAACTCAATCTTGGCTTCGGTGTCAAATGTTTGCTTAACACACACTAGAACCTTCAAGTTCATTCCTCCTTTTCATCTAATGCTTTCTGCTATACCATGTCGGACATCCTGGTTGACTTTGAGTTACTTACCATCACCCCCATGACAGTTGTATGTATGAGCTTTTTGCCTACGGCAAATTTACCGCCATACTATTATCGGCCAGACCCAATTGTATGATTTCTATATCGAACTCAATTTTCCTGCTTATCTTGAGCAATCGGGAAAATTTTTATCATTAAACTCCAATCTTCTGAAGGCAAACATCCACTGCTTCCAGAGTTTTGTCGATGTCCTCGTCGGTGTGAGCGGCCGACACAAAGCAAACCTCGAATTGTGACGGCGGGAGGTAAATCCCCGCTTGCAGCATCTGCTGAAAATAATCGGCATATTTAACCGTATCGCATTTCAGCACCGATTCGTAATCATATACCGGCGGCTCAGTGAAAAACAGGGAGAACATGGAGCCGCACTGGTTGATACAGCAATCCAATTCATATTTCTGGGTTATGTTCCTTATCCCGTTCGTAAGTCGGTCAGTATTGGCCTCAATGCCGGGGTATGGATTCAGCTCTTTCAATAGACTCAAAGCTGCCACACCGGCCGCCATGGCAATGGGATTGCCTGACAAGGTACCGGCCTGATATACATCGCCTTGAGGAGCAATACGTTCCATTATCTCCAGCTTACCGCCATAGGCACCCACCGGCAGGCCGCCGCCGACGATCTTGCCCAAAGTCGTCAGGTCCGGGTCGATATCGATTTGGGTCTGAACCCCCCCGTAACATACCCGGAAACCGGTTATTATCTCATCAAATATCAACAGACTGCCATACAACCTGGTTATGTCTCTTAGGCCCTGCAAAAATCCCGGTTTCGGATTAACCAGGCCCATGTTGGCAGCCACCGGTTCCACAATTACAGCAGCAATGTCCGGCCCCATCAGCATAAATGCTTTCTTGACCGATTCAAGATCATTGTACTTGCACACCACCGTCTGGTCTATAAAAGACTTTGGAACGCCGGAACTGGTAGGGACTCCCGTGGTAAGCAAACCGGAGCCGGCCTTAATTAAGAATGAATCTGCATGTCCGTGGTAGCAGCCTTCAAATTTAATGATTTTATCCCGGTTGGTGAATGCCCGGGCCAGGCGCACCGCGCTCATGGTTGCTTCAGTGCCTGAATTCACCAATCTCACCCGGTCGATGGAGGGAAAAGCATCACAAATCATTTGGGCCAATTGTATTTCCCGGGGTGAACAAGCCCCGAAACTGGTACCCTCTTCCGCAGCCGCACAGATGGCCCGAACGATCTCCGGATGACTATGTCCCAAGATGAGCGGCCCCCATGAGCATACGTAGTCAATAAAACTATTGCCATCCGCATCATACAATCTCGAACCAAGCCCTTTATCGATCATTAAAGGGTGCATGCCTACCGACTTGAATGCCCGGACTGGACTGTT
>JAKJCH010000119.1 GCA_022706565.1 Bacillota bacterium
GCTGTTGTGAAAGGCTTTGGAGAATTTCTCTTCCGATATTTTCAGATTCTCTTCCGCTTTCTTTAATGGGGAGATGTTAATGGAAGAACTCTCCTCACTTTTCAGCAATCTGCGGTTTTCCAGTTCCAGCTGGGCTATTCTTTCTTCGAGTTCACGTATGTATTGCTCTCTATCGTTCACGTTTTTATCAGCCATCCAACATCTCCCCAAAATTCCCTCCAATTTTTCGCCATTATCCTAAAAGCAGTATATCCCATTTGGTGGAAAAAGGAAGAGTGTCCCGGGGGGGGCGCGGGGACGCGGGTGTCGCGGGGACGGGGTTGTTGACAGGCCATAAAAAATTCGACTACCCGCATAGGCGGGTAGTCATGTATCGTAGTGATTATTTTAGTGTTGATTTATTACCGAGCTGGCCTGCTTATAAGTGGTCTCCAACTGTTGTACAGGATCAGAATAGGGGCTCATCCATCCTTTGTTCATCATGTAGGCGCTGATACTACTGTGCTCGGCTATCTTCTGCTGGGTAAAGCCTTCCAAAATAGCCCGTAATTCCGGAGTGCTGGCTTGCAGGGTGGCGACCAAGTAAGCTCCTGCGCCCCCGGCTGCGGATGACATGGCACTGTAGGCAAGAGTCTGATCAGTGGCGCTATCGGTGGCCTGGCTGAAAAAGTTGCTTAATATATCGCCCATTATTGGGTCCCTCCCTGCACAATTTGATTCTCGTTCAAAAACTGCTGTATGGTGCGTATTCTGGCTTCGCTGGTATCCATCCCGTCTTGTACCAAGTCTTGCAGTTTTTCATCACTGACTGTCTTGCCTACCGCCCGGGCTACTGCTAAACCGTAAACCTCCATGGTTAATAGCTGGTTGAGCGAAAGGAGTTCACTCTGGGTTAAATTACGCATGTTTTTCCCCCTTAACAAATTTTTTACGCATTAAAATTCTGTTAGAAGCGCGGTTAAATCTTAGGTCTGCACCTGTTTGATGGTTATACCCCTGATGAGGCGATGGAAAATAATTTCACATACGCCAATAATAGCTGCCGATATGAGTGAAGCTGTCACCCAGTCGATATTATCGCCAATGAAGTAGCGTCCTGCCAGCCAAAGTGTCAGAAAGACCAGACCAAAATCAGCCGCTGCCGCGATCAGGTTTCCCGTCATTTCATGGGTAGCTTTAGTAGCTGCCGGCAGGATTAACAGGTCGCCAACCAGGTAAGCAAGGCCTGTAACCAGCGCGCTGAGCAGCAGAATCGAGCTCATATCGACCCCGTACCCCATACCCAGCACGAAATACAACACTAAGGCCACAAGGACCAATTTACTGATAATGGACGGCAGATGGTTCAACAATTTTCCCTCCTTTCATTATTACAATGACCATATTTTTTACCGAATGGCTGAATTTGATTCCTCTGAATCGGCTTACATAAATGAGATTGATTGTTGTAGTGCGCTTGAATCCTGGCTCCTATATAGAGATGGGAAATATGGGTTGGATCATTATAAGCGGACTCATATTGAGTTAAGATAGGAGGAAGTGATCAGATGAAATGGAGTGATGTAACGTGAATTCTGCCAAGGAAGATCTGCGTGATCCATCGTTGCGGAGAGTAGGTATCATTAGTTCTATATCCTTGTCCGTGGTGACCCTGTTTACTTTCGCGGTAGCTTTCATGACACCGCCGCTTTCCGGACCGTTGGCTGCCGGCCAGCGGATTCTATATCCATATACCAACATCCTGGAGCGTTTCCCGCGGGATTATTACTGGATGTATCCTGCCCTATTGATGATGTTGATCTTCATCGGCTATTTGGCGACAATCGATCAGTATGCTGCTCCCGGCAGAAAGGTGTTTAGCAGGATCGCCTTAATATTCGGTGCCATGGCCGCAGGAATCTTGTTTACCGATTATTTTGTACAGCTCACCGTTATCCAGCCCAGTCTTTTAAATGGGGAACTAGAGGGAATTGCCCTTTTGTCCCAATACAATCCCCATGGGATTTTTATTGCTCTGGAAGAAGCCGGTTACCTGCTGATGGCAGTCGCCATCCTGTTTTTGGCTCCGGTATTTGCGGGGAGGGGTAAGGTAAAAGGGGCCTTGCGGTGGACGGCGGTGCTAAACTTTTTACTGGCCATTATTTCGCTGGCCGTAATTACCGCCATATATGGTATAAGCCGGGAATACATTTTTGAAATAGCCATCATCACTTTGGATTTTGCCTCTTTGTTAATTCTGGGACTGCTTTCGGCCCGGCTGTTCGCAATGCGCGAAAACTATAATAATTAACGCTAGGTTTTTGACGCCTGAATTGTTATTAATACAAGGTAATGCGGGGGCAGAACATCTGGCCTAAATAGCCCCCGCGGGAAACGTCACCTTAAAGCTGGTTCCTTCAGGACTCGTATCAATTGTTATCCTGGCATTGTGCCTTTCAGCGATGCTGTAGCACACTCCAAGTCCCAACCCAGTGCCGTTTTCTTTAGTGGTGAGGAATGGAGTCCCTATTTTATCAAGTATCTCAGGAGGTATGCCATTCCCCTCATCCCGAACCACGAGGTTCACCCCGCCTTCATCCTCGAATGTGTGAACAGCCAAAGTACCTCCTGATGGCATCGCTTCTATTGCATTTCGGGTGAGGTTGAGGACCAACTGTTTGAGGTCTCCTTTATCACTCATAATCTCAGGCGTATGCTCTAACTGAGTTTCAAGGAATATATCGTTTTTTAAAGCATCCGCAATTATTAACTGAAGTACGCCGCCAATACATTCATTGAGGTTCATTGATTTTACTTGAACGTCATTCTTTTGAGAGATTTTTAAGAAAGCGGTAATTATGTCATTTACCCTGTCCAGTTCTTCTATCATTAATTCAATAGATTCTCTATCTTCCTGATACTTTTTCTGTTCTTGAAACATCTGGAGAAAACCCTTGATAGAGGTCATAGGGTTCCTTATCTCATGTGCAACTCCAGCCGCCATCTGACCAATAAGGTTGAGATTATCCAATCTCGATATTTCGCTCTGGTATCTTCTCAATTCGGTAATATCGTTACTCACGATTAATATACAGTCTTCTCCCATCCAATCAATAGGAACAACATTCAGCAAGACTGTCCGCGATTCCCCTCCCGATATGTAATCAAACCTCACCTCAAGGTTCCGTATAAAGCCATTCTTTTCAAGTATCTCGTAACACCTGTCCACTTCCTCCGGATTCGCTACTAAGCTTTGTAACAGGTACCTTCGCCCTATTACTTCTGATCTTGTCACCCTATTCTTATCCAGAAATGCTTGGTTGACCTCGATTATGGTGCCATCTCTCTTCGATTTAATAATCAACGATTGAGGGATACTATCAAACACCCTATTTAGAAGCACCTGTGTACTGATCAATTCTTTTTCGGCTTTCTTACGTCTGGTTATATTGTTTGAGGAAACCAGTACACATTGTTCACCTGCAATACTTATTAAATTAACATTTGTAATTACATAGCAAACTTCTCCTGATTTAGTTCGGACTTTAGATTCCCAATCCTTTACAAAACCCGCTTTTGAAACCTGTTCCCACATTTCTTGACGTTGCGAAAGGTCTTCCCAAAGGTCAAGCTCCAAAGCTGTTTTACCTATCATCTCGTCTCTTGCAAAACCAAGAGTAGAAGCAAAACTCTCATTCACATCAATAAGAACACCATCCCTATATCTGGCTATGGCTTTCATTGCTCCGCTCTCATAAAAAGCCTTGGAGAATTTATCCGCAGACACCCTTAAGGCCTGTTCCAGCTTTGCCACTCTTGCTTCTAGTTCCAGAATATATTGCTCCATAGCAAAAATATTTTTATCAGTCATGCGACATCGCTCCGCATTTCCAAATATTTTCTGCCATTATACTAAAAGCAGTTGCAAATCTTCGATTGTAAAATGTCGTTATTTGCCGCTATACAAAAATGTTTCTGACAAGGGTTGTCGCGGGGACGGGGTTGTTGACAACATTTAATCCCCCAATTGTCGCGGGGACGGGGTTGTTGACAACCTCCAATCCCCTTGATTCACAAATGCTCTGTGTCTGATACCTATAGATATTCTTTAATCATCATCCATTCCTTGATCTTTTCGTCCAGCGGCTTGACATTTCTGCCCGGTGTTGGACTTGTGGATGGCATCGTTTTGAACTCAAGGTGATCACATTGATCCAACACAACGTACTTCCTCCAGACGTCCCTTGCCTTGGTACCGTTGAACACCACCAAATTGATACTGGGGTAATCACCGAATAGTCTCGAAAAGTCGTTGGGAATTTCTCTCTGAATGGCGGAATCCAGACTACCTTCGCGTTCACACCTTGCTAACACATCCCAAAGGCCAACCCCGTTGCTAGTGAGGCATTTCACCCTATCCGCGTACTCTGTTGGGGGTTCTTGAACACCCAAGATGGCGAACATTATAGACCAAAAATGGTTGTTTCTATTTCCGTAATATTCACCTTTGGCCAAAGACACGTTTCCCGGCATTGAACCTAATATAAGCACTTTGGCCCCTTCAGCTATGATAATTGGTAAGCCTTCACAAAGCCCCATATAACTGCTCCCTTAAATAACCTTCATTTTTCTTGAAATCGATTAGCAAATTACCGTAGGGCATTTGATTGTTATATTCCGGTACCGTCAATAGTGTTGTCAAGAACCCAAGAGTCCATGACACCCCGCGAGAAGTTGTCAACAACCCCGTCCCCATGACATCTCCGGCGCCATGGACACGGTACCCGCCCAGTTTAAAGACCGGAATCTATACAAACACAACGCCTCGGTTACTCTGATGCGGACCACGGTGGACGAGAACCGGCAGCTGGGTGAGATCATCGCCAGCAAGCTCAACATGGCCCAAGGTCCCACCGCCCTGTTTTTGCCATTGAAGGGCGTGTCCTTGATAGATGCGGAAGGCCAGCCGTTCTATGGCCCGGATGAAGACAAGGCCCTGTTCGATGCCTTGAGGAATAACATCGATCGGAACCGGGTAGAGCTGGTCGAGATGGACAACAATATAAATGATACGGAATTCGCTTTGGCGATGGCCCAGAAGCTAGTCGATATGCTGCAAAAATAGAAAAAAGGAGGTCGTTTTGGCATGGCATGGACCATTGATAAAGTAACCGCAAGGCTGCGCGAACAATTAAAGGCGGGCCGACCCTTGATCGGGGCTGGCGCCGGCACCGGCATCTCCGCCAAATCAGCCGAGGCGGGCGGAGTCGACTTGATCGTCATCTATAATTCCGGCCGTTACCGGATGGCCGGCAGGGGTTCGCTGGCGGGGCTGATGCCCTATGGCGACGCCAATCAAATAGTGGTTGAGATGGCTCGGGAGGTCTTGACCGTGGTTAAAGATACCCCAGTTTTGGCCGGGGTATGCGGCACCGATCCTTTCCGCGACATG